>DAOLNX010000035.1:0-29111 GCA_035416785.1 Smithellaceae bacterium
TGGCCAGATGCAGTATTTCCGGCGTACTGCGATAGTTCGTCTCCAGCTTGAAGATTTTACAGTCTGGATAGCGCTCCGGAAAACGGATGATGTTTTCAAAATTGGCCCCGCGAAACGAATAGATGCTTTGCGAATCGTCACCGACCACCATCAGGTTGCGATGTCCGGAGGCCAGCAAATCCAGTATTTCCGCCTGAAGGAGATTGGTGTCCTGATATTCGTCCACCAGAACATGACGAAAACGAGACGAAAGCGTTTGCAGCACATCCGGATGCTCCCGAAGCAGACGGCAGCAGTTGGCCAGCAAATCATCAAAATCCATGACATTGAGGGCTTTCTTTTTTTGGGTATAGAGGCACGCAATTTGATGCAGTTCCTGACTCAGATGTCTAAAAAAAGGATACCGGGATGCAATCACCTCCTCCAGTGAATTTCCGGTATTGACTGTTAGGCTGATCATTTCTGAAAGGATGTTGCTCTTGGGAAATTTGGCGGTTTTGGCATCGATTTTCAATTCGTGCATCGCCTGAGCGATGATTTGCCGGGCATCCTCGCTGTCCACAATGGAAAAATGGTTTTGATAGCCCAGGCGAAAGGCATAACTTCTTAAAAAACGGTGAGAAATCGAATGAAAAGTGCCACCCACGATTTTGCCGGTGTAGCAGTTGCCAAGACTCTCCACACGATGGAGCATGGCCCGGGCGGCTTTGTTCGTAAATGTCGCCAGTAGAATTTCTTCCGGACGAACACCTGATTCCAAAAGACGAGCCACACGGTAGGTCAGCGTGCGTGTTTTGCCGCTTCCCGCTCCGGCAAGAACGAGAAGCGGCCCGCTTGCTTCCATAACTACCCGGTATTGCTCCTGGTTCAGTTCCTTTTCATACTCAATCATGATGAATTCTTAAGCGCTAAGGGCTTTTTTGATTTCAGCGACTGTATCCTTGGAAGAAAGAGAAAGAAACGTTTTCAAAAGCCCTTCCTTTTCGTAATATCCGATCAGGGGCGCGGTTTTGGAATTGTAGGTTTCCAACCGGTTATTAATCGCCTCTTCCGTTTCGTCATCTCTTTGAATCGTCTGATGATTGCATAGGGTGCAGGTTCCATCCTCTTTGGGAGGATTGCTTTTGACGTTGTAGATGGCCTGGCAGGCAGGATTGCAGCAGGTTCGGCGCGTCGTCAGACGATCCAGAATGACCTCGCGCGGCACATCCAGGTTGGCCACAAAATTGAGGAAAATGCCAAGCTTTTCCAGCAATTTTTTCAGTTCTTCCGCCTGGGGAATGGTCCGTGGAAATCCATCCAGAATAAACCCTTTCTGACAATCCGGCTCTTTGAGTCTGGCTTCCATGATGTCCATAATCAAGGCATCCGGAACCAGATCTCCCCGGTCCATGTATTCTTTTGCCTTTTTTCCCAAAGGCGTGCCTTCTTTCACGGCGGAGCGTAAAATGTCTCCGGTGGAGATTTGAACGGAACCGTCATATTCCGTCAGTAGTTTGGCGATGGTTCCCTTCCCTGCGCCCGGCGCGCCCAGCAATATCATTCTCATTCGTAATCCTCCTTGGTTTGTATGATCTCTTCCTTAAAAATTGCAGCGTTTATAGTGCAAAAACCGCCAAGGGTCAAGGCTGTTAAAAATCGCAACTACTTAAGCAACTACTTAACTATCTCAATTTCAAACAGTTTCGGCCAGTATTTCCCTGTAACAAAGATGCGGTTCGTTTTTTCGTCCCAGGCAATTCCGTTTAGCACATCCACCTGTGCACCGCGCGGAAGATAGGAACGTAGCCCGGACAGGTCTATCCATCCCAATACTTTGCCGTTTTTCGGAGAAATCCGGACCATCCAATCTTCGGTAAAAATATTGGCCCAGATTTCTCCTTGGATAAACTCAATTTCATTGAGCTGCCCGATGGGCATATCACCGTCTTTTACCGTAATTTCCCGGACGGTTTTGAAACTATGCGGATCATGAAACGAAATTGTTGCTGTTCCGTTTGTTTTCAGCAGATGCCGTCCGTCCGAGGTCAAGCCCCAGCCTTCGCCCCGGTATTTGAGTCTGCCGATTTCTTTCAGGGAACTGGCTCTGTAGATGATCACGGTTTCATTGCGCCAGGTCAGGACATAAATTTTATCCTGAAAAAGGGCAATGCCCTCTCCGAAAAATTCACGCGGAAGACCAATTTCCTGGAGCGTTTTTCCTGTGCGAATATCTTTGCGCATGAGTTTTGACTGGCCGTGAAGGCCGGTGGATTCATAGATCTCTCCCCGATAAACAAGCAAACCCTGAGTAAAATCAGAGCTTTGATGAAAATAAGCATTTTTGACCGACACGGAGGCAAATGGAGCTTGCGATTTTAACCAAGGCGACAAATGTATTTGCCTTTGCAGAATGTCGCCCGCAAATCCTGGTTCAGATAGAAACACCCAAACAGCTAAAAGGCATAATGTCTTTAAATTCGGCTTCATTGGGGAAGGCCAGATTTAAAGGGCATGAACAAATAAACCGCTGCGCAGTTTGGGCTCAAACCAGGTGGACTTCGGCGGCATGATCGCACCTGCATCCGCTACATTCATGATTTGCTCCATCGTTGTCGGATAGAGGGAAAAAGCCACGGCGAAGCCGTCCTGATCCACCAGTTTTTCCAGTTCACCCATTCCCCGAATGCCTCCGATGAATTTGATGCGGTCATCTGTACGCGGATCAGCAATCCCCAGCACAGGACCAAGCAAATGCTCTTGCAAAATGGAAGCATCCAGAGCCGCCACCGGATCTTTCGCGTCATAAATGCCATCCTTAATGGTCAGGCGATACCAGATTCCGCCAAGATACATGCCAAAATCATGCAAATGTTCCGGTGATTTTTGGGAATATTTTTTCGAAATCATAAATTGAGCGCTGATCTTTTGCAAAAACTGATCGGGCGTCAGTCCGTTCAAATCTTTGACGGCGCGGTTGTAATCCATCACTTTTAACTGATGGTGCGGAAATAAAACAGCCAGAATATTATCTGATTCCTGGGCAATTCCCTCTCTTCGGCGATCTCTGGCGACTGTGGCGGCGGCGGCGGCGCGATGATGCCCGTCGGCGATATACAAAGCTTCTACCTGACGAAATTGTTTTTTCAGTTCTTCGATCTGCTCAGAATCCGTCATCATCCAGGCGGTGTGAATGACACCATCTTCAGCGGTGAAATCATATTCCGGCTTTTCTGAGGTAACGATTTCCACAATTTCACCGATGCGGGGACGCTGCCTGTAGCTGATAAACACCGGACCGGTCTGCGCGTTGACCGTGCCGACATGGCGGATACGGTCATCCTCCTTGTCCTGACGGGTAAGTTCGTGTTTCTTGATCTTGCCTTCATCGTATTCTTCGGCGCTCATAACTCCCACAATTCCCGTTTGTATCTGCTGGCCCATCTGTTGGCGATAGACATAATAGCAGGGAATGCTATCCTGCTTCAAAATGCCTTCCTCTTGAAATTTCATGAAGTTGCGTTTCGCCGTCTCATAGATGACCGCCTCGTCCGGACGCGTGCCGTCCGGCACGTCAATTTCCGACTTTTCCACATGCAAAAAACTCAAGGGATTGCCCGCCACCGCTTTTTTTCCCTCATCCCTGGTCATCACATCGTAGGGTAGCGCGGCCACCTGCGACGCATATTTCGCCGGCGGACGAACCGCCTGAAAAGGTAATACTGTTGCCATGAATTTGCTCCTTTAAGAGGAAATTTGTTGAGAAGGCTGTAACATAATGGCATAATCCGGGCAACGTCAAATTGACGATTTTCCGCTGAAGAGGAAAAAATGATGGAAAAGACGCTTGTTTTTATTCATGGTCTGGAAAGCACGTCGTTGGGCAATAAAGCGCAATTTTTTCGCAAATCGTATCCTCATATGATCATTGAAGATTATACAGGGAATTTTGAAGCCAGAATGAGCCGTCTGCGTCTTCTTCTGCAGGAAAAGAACAACCTGATTCTGGTGGGATCAAGCTATGGCGGGCTCATGGCGGCAAGTTTCGCCCTGGAAGATGAATCCAGAACCTATAAGCTGGTTCTTCTGGCCCCTGCACTCACGATTGAAGGATTTGAAAGCTCCGTCAGGCGGAAATTGCAGACCAATACGATCCTCTACCACGGTTTGCATGACGACGTCGTCAATCCGCACGAGACGAAAAGAATTGCTGAAAAAACATTCGCCCGTCTGGAACACCATTTTGTGGAAGACGACCACCCGTTAAGTCGCCGATTCACTTCGTTTCCATGGGACGCTCTTCTTGAACAGGCATAGAACGGTCTTCATAAAAAGCTTCAACCAGTTCGAGGTATTCCGCAAGCAATTTCCGGCTGACCACGAAAATGTGACCGATGTTTTTTTCGATTGTCCGGTTGAGGTTTGCGCTGGTAAAACGGACATTGCCGTCATCCACCTGTCCCCAGGTTGCACCAGCCACGCAGGAACCCGCCGGAGCAATCGGATCACGCAAACCCTTATAGTCAAAAATCATCACCCCCGCCTCTTTTAAGATGTCCATGTTTACGGGCTTGCCGTTTAAGGAGGGATTGTCGGAGGGAAGACAATAGGTTCCTTCATAAACCTGATTGCCAAGAAAAATATTCTGAATCCACTGAATGTGGGCGGTAATGGGAAACCGGGTGCCATGCGTCAGCCAGTAAAGAAATGGCGCTGAATCCTGAATGGAACCCATGATCTCCGCGCGGCCGTAAAATCCCAACACCACGGTGTATTGAACGCCCGGCTGAATTTCATTCATGCCGGCTTCTATCGTTTGTGGAGGAATATTTACGGCGCCAAACAGCTCTTTCATCAAATCCGGATCGTAATCGCGGCGGATCAGGGAGCGAATCGGACCATGGCCGCTATCTTCGTCGTTGAATTTCGTCGGTGAAGCCATCATGGCGATTTTCCGGATGTCCATTGCTTTACCGGCAGCCAGCCTCTCTTCCGCCCGTCTGGCGAGATAGGGTAAAATGATGGTGCCGCCCATGCAGTAGGACATCACAAATATTTCATGGTCCGGATGACGCTTTTGAATCATGTCGATATAAAAGTCCGGAATTGTTTTTCCATAAAAATCCAGCCCCAGCTCTGTTTCTTCCCAACCCGGATCTCCATGATCCACAACGTAGATTTTGTATCCTTTTTTCAGCATGGCTTCGACAACGGATTTACCGGAAGCCAAATCGAATAATTCAGGCTTATTGATGAGCGGCGTTGCCATATAGATGATTTTGCTATTGGATTTCACGCCCTCGGCAAGTGGATAATAACGAAGGCGTACCCGGTGGATGGTGGAACCCTCCACATATTCATAAAACGAACAACCAATTTTACCGCCCGTGGCTCTTTCGGAATATTCTTTAATGTCAAAGGCATTTTCCGTAAACAGATTTTCAAAGCGAAGGCGATTTACAGCAAGGTAATCCTCAAAAGATGTCGCCAGTTTCCCGTCCGCATCCGTCCTTGCAAACGGCAGACCGTTGCCGGCGAAAGGCTGCTCCGTAATCAACACCAGAAGGCATTTCAATAGTTCTTTCATTGCCTTGAGGCGGGTCAGGCCGACATTATTATAAGCATACTCCAGTTGTGCAAATTCCTCCATGTAGTTCTTCAGATATTCTTTTCCCTTGCGTGTCGTGCAAATACGATGCGCTTTTTCACGATTGAATTTGCCGTCTTTGATGAAAAAACCCGTCAGAGTATAAAGAAGGCGGGAATAGCTTTTATAAATCCAGCCATTCATATCCGCAATCAGATCGGGATTTCTGGACGCCCCCACCGCCAGACGGGCGCCGGCTTTGATGGGACGCAAAACCGTATCCAGAAAAGCGCTCTGCCAGGCGGCGGCAATCGCCCAGGGACCGAACAAGACCACATCCTTGCTGAGGGAATTCAGGATCCGCTGGTATCCAAACAACGCGCGAACCTGTCCGCCAACCAGTTTACTTTTCCACGTCATCACGGAATTTAAATTTTCAATGTTGTCGGCGGGAGATAAGCCGATGACGGATAAGAGCTCATCCGGTGTCAGTTTTTCTATCTCCGTTTTCCCTGCATTTTCCATATCTTCCCTTTTCCTTCCCCTTTTGTCCCTCAAATACCGGGAATTTCACATAATTATTTTCACACTGCCCGAAAAGTCCGCATCCCCAATCAGACAACCAAAAAGCATTGACAAAAGCATTTCGCTATACTAATAAATTTTTAAACTAGTTTATATGAATTATTCATAATTTTCAATATCGCTGTTTCGACAAAGAGGTGACCATGACTGACAACGGCAAACAGTTTCTATTTGATGATTCTTCGGTGTTTCCTTGGCTGAAAGCGGCTTCGGACATGTGGATGAACATGGCCAAAATGATGCCCGCAAACCCCGACAACGCCTTGCGAACGCAAACCGTTGCACAAAACCGTTTCACGGAGCAACTGGACACCAATTTAAACCTTCTACGGTCTTTTTCCCGTCTGATGAACGAACCGGGATCGGCATCCGCCGCAGCCAACTCGGTAAATGCCCTGCCCGAAATTCTGATGAAAATGACCCGTTCCGGTTTTGAAGCGGCCATGCAGATCCAGAATCATTTGATTGAAAAGGCGGGAAAAATCGGCAAACGCACAGAAGCCTATAATTTCGAAAATCTGGATCAGGAAGTGTTCCGGGCTCTAACCGACATCTACGAGAAAGAGTTGAGGCAGTATCTGAAAATTCCCCCTCTGGGCATGACCCGTTTTTATCAGGAACGCTTCAACGATTTTCTGGACAGACACAACCTTTTTGAAACGACTCTGGCAGAGTTTCTGTCCATCCTGTATCTGCCCATGGAAAAATCCTTCAAAGTGCTTCAGGAAAAGCTTCAACAAAGAGCGGAAGAAGGGAATCTCCCCTACGATACCAAAGAAAGTTATGCCATGTGGGTAAAGATTCTTGAAGGTCATTACATGAATCTTTTTAAGTCCCGGGAATACACGGACGCCCTGCACCGAACACTAAACAAGCTGGAAGATTTGCTCATCGCCAAGGATAACGCCATGTATGATATTCTCCAAATGCTCCCTGTGGCCACGCACAGGGATCTGGATGATTTATACAAGGAATTTCATCTTCTGAAAAAAAGAGTAAAAGAACTGGAAAAGCGTCTTAATATTTCTCCCAACGCGCTGAATGCAGATTGATTCCCGCTTTGGCAAACGATGACGAAAGATTACCGGAAGGAAAAAATCTCCATATGAACTCAATAAAAATTCCCCTGGACCTGATTCTGGAAAGAATGGCCGAAGACACGGAAAAGGCGCAAAAGCGAGTTTCCAAAGCTTCCGACGTGCTTTTGGGCGAACTCAATTATGCCCTGGGCTCGACGCCCTATGAAATTGTTTACGAGGAAGACCGAGTCAGACTGAAGCACTATATCCGCAATGAAAACGCTGAAAACAAGCTCAAAGCCCCTCTTTTGGTAGTTTACGCCCTCATCAACCGCGAAACGATGCTTGATCTGCAACCTGACCGCAGCGTTGTGAAAACTTTTCTTCAGGAAGGTATTGATCTTTACATGGTGGACTGGGGATATCCCAAGCGTAAAGATTCTTTCCTGACCATTGACGACCACGTTAATGGCTATCTGGATAACATGGTGGATTATATCCGGGAAAAACATAACGTCCCGAAAATTAACCTCATGGGAATCTGCATGGGCGGATCGTTTTGCGTCATGTATTCGGCGCTTCATCCGGAGAAAATTAAAAATCTGGTGACGACGGTCACTCCGTCCAGTTTCGATCACGATAAGGGACTCCTGCATGTCTGGATGAAAGATGTCGATGTGGATCGGATGATCCGCACCTTCGGCAACATTCCCGGGGATTTGATGAATTTTGGCTTTCTGCTGTTAAATCCCGCCCGCTTGATGATCGATAAATATGTCGGTTTTTTGGAAAACATGGACAACAGGGATTTTGTGGAAAATTTCGTACGTATGGAACGGTGGATCTTTGACAGCCCCGACGTGCCTGGAGAAACCTTTCGCCAGTTTATCAACGACTGCTACAAAAACAATCTGCTGATTCAAAGCAAAATGCATTTGAATGGAAAAAGAGTGGATTTGTCCAGACTGACCATGCCGCTTCTGAATTTCTATGGCGAGTATGATCATCTGGTGCCGCCCCAAGCCTGTAATCAGCTTACAAAAGCGGTGGGCAGCAAGGACACCGAAGACATTTGCCTGGAAACTGGACATATCGGCATCTATGTAAGCTCCAAGTTCCAGCGGCAGTTCGCGCCCAAAATAGCGCGTTGGCTGAAAGACAGAGATCGTGAAGACAAGCCGGCAATGACAGCCGCCAAGGAAGAGCATCCGGCGGTCCGTGCCGAGAAATCAAAGAGCCAGTTTGAATTGCCTGTTCCAAAGACGGCAGCAAGCAAAAAAAGCGGAAAAAACACAAAAGAAGTCAAGAAGACGGAGAAAACGGAGAAACCGGAACTAGAAGAAAACGAAATGCCGCAAACTTCATCTTTGTCCGGAAAAAAACGAATGTCGCTAATCCAAAGAATTTCTGAAGCCATTTAGGGGGAGAATATGTCCACGGAAGAGAGCTATTTCAAAGCGTTAAGCAGACTGAGCAAGGATTTGGGCGCGGCCGAAGATCAGGGAAAAATGCTGAATCTGATTGTGTCCAAGGCTGTAAAAACTCTGAAGGCCAAAGCAGCCGCCATCTTTTTGATGGATAAGGACTCGGAAGACGAGTTTCAAAATGTCGCCGAAGCGCAGGTGGGACTTTCCTCAAAATATGTCCATGCGGGAAAGGGACACGCGGTTAAAATCAGCCCCCAGCTTTTAAAGGACGGTTATCTGTATTATGAAGACGCGACGACGGATAAGCGCTTGGCAAATCGCGAAGCGAAAAAAGCGGAAGGAATCGGCTCCATTTTATCCGTTCCGGTCATGGACAAAGGTAGAATGCTGGGGATTTTAAGTGTTTACACCAAGGAAACCCGCAAATTTACGCAAGATGAAATTGATTTCCTCTCCATTCTGGCGGAAGAAGGGGGAACCACAATAGAAAATACCAATCTTATCAGGAAACTGCGTAACCAATCCCGCATTTTTCTGAAACTTTCCGCAAGCATCTCGGAAAGCTTGGATGTCAAAGCTATTTTACAAGCCATGACTCAGGATATGGTGGAATCTCTGGATTTGAAAGCCGCATCGGTCCGTCTCCTGGATGAAGATCAGCGAACCCTGAAAACCGTGGCCAGTTACGGATTGAGCGATAAATACCTTAAAAAAGGCCCCATTCTGGCGGACAAGAATATTGCCGAGGCTTTGAAAGGAAAAACCATCGCCATTGAAGACGTGCAGAAAGATCAGGGCATCCAGTATAAGAAAGAGAAAAAGGAAGAAGGAATTGTTTCCATGCTGTATGTACCGATCAAAGCCAAAAGCGACATCATTGGCGTGCTGATTATCTACAGCGGACAGGAAAGGAAATTTACGGAAGACGAGGTTTCGCTGGTCACGGCGCTGGCCTATCAGGGAGGACTAGCCATCAACAATGCCTGCCTCTACATGGACATGCAGGACGACATCAAGGATTTGAAGGAAAACATCTGGACTCACAAGTGCTGGTTTTAGGAAAAACCCATTAAGCAAGGAGGAAAACCAAACATGATCGCAGGAAAGAGCATTGACAAATTGGCAGTGGGCGATGCAGCAGAATTTGCAAAAACCGTTACTGAAACAGATATTTATCTTTATGCAGGCATCACCGGAGATTTCAATCCGGCGCATGTGAACGAAGCCTATGCCAAGAACACGTTCTTCAAGGGACGCATCGCTCACGGCATGCTCACGGCGGGATTCATCTCGGCCATTATCGCCAACCAGCTTCCCGGTCCCGGAACCATTTATCTCAAACAGGACTTGAGCTTCCTTGCGCCGGTACGCATCGGTGACACCATTACCGGGCGTGTCGAAGTGATTGAGTTAATCACTGAAAAAAATCGTGTCCGCTTGAAAACCACCTGCACAAACCAAGACGGTGTGGTGGTCATCAGCGGAGAAGGTCTTGTCAGCCCACCCAAAGCACCTAAAGTATAACATTCTTTAGAATAAAAAAACCGCCGCTGGAATCCGCGGCGGTTTTTTTACACTTAGTTTTCCCGAGAATTACAATTACTTTCCTGAAAAATAGGCTTCCACTTTCTTAAAATTCTCATCTGCGGCCGTCTTGAATTCTTCACGACCCTTTTTATAGGTCTTGATCCAATCCAGAACCAGTTTCTTGCCTTCGGCCGGGAAAACACCGGTCTGTTCCAACATATTGGAAACCATTTTTTCGGTCTGTTCCTGAATCACCGCCATTGCGGCAAAGGAATTGTCAAAAGCTGTCTTGTTAAAATCCACCATCTGTTTTGCAATCTGTTTTGGGTCCATCGTTTTTCTCCTTTATGGGTTTATTTTTTTGTTTTTTCTTTTGTCGTAAAGTTTGAGACGCCTGTGCTGACCATTTCCGCAAGTTTCGCGTAATTCTGATCGGCTGCTTCCTTGAAATCCTGGGTTCCCTTTTTACACATGTTGCTCCACTCTGAAATCGCCGTTCTGGACTGAACCGGAATCCAGGGAGACTGCTTCAACATATTGTCCACAGCCTGTGTTGTTTGCTCCTGCAACATAACCATGGCACTGAAACCGCTGTCAAAGGCCGCTTTTTGGTAGCTTATAATTTGTTTTGTAATTTCTTCAGTTTGCATAATGATTTCTCCTTTTTTTAATTTGTGTTATGGCTAATTATAATCAGTATTCTTTCTTTGTCAATAGAAAAATGTTGCAATGCAATATTTTTTTCTACCTAACGCTTCACGGAAAGAGTATTTAATTTTATACATAATTTACAAACACTTATAAATATACCTCCACCTTTGGCTATCCTAAATATCATTTTTTTGTGTTGCAATATTTTGCATCCTGCCATAAGAAAAACGAGAAAGGAAGATATGGACGAAAAAATTCTGCAGTTAAAAAAATATACCAACCGGCGATTGTATGATACGGAAAAAAGTAATTATGTGACGCTGGATGATGTAACAGATGCGATTCGCAGCGGAAGACAGATTCAAGTACTGGACGCCAAAACCGGTGAAGATGTCACATCGGCCATCTTGACGCAAATCGTTCTGGAAGAAGCTCGCAAAAAAAAATTCCTGCTCCCCCCTCCCCTGCTTTACCTGATGATCCGTTACGGTGAAAATATTTTAACGGAGTTCTTTGAAAAGTACCTGGAACAGACCATTCGAAATTACCTAACTTTTCGGAACTTAGCAGATGAACAATTCAAAAAGCTGCTTGAGTATGGTGAAAATTATCCCCATCCCAACCCGCAAAACATGATGGGGTTGGCCCCCTTTAAGCCTCTTTTTGATTTATTTGCAACCAGCCCCAAAAAAAACGAACAGGATGACCAATCTTGACTGCCTCATACTCCAAAAAAATTGTTATTCGTTACACACCGGAAATTGTTCAGCAACCCGTCATTTATCAACTGGCGCAAAAACACAATCTGGTTTTTAACATTCTCAAGGCAAGAATCTATCCGCGCCGGGAAGGTGTAATTGTCCTGGAACTCTCCGGAAAGAAAGAAGATTTCGACCGTGGCATTCACTTTCTGAAAGAAATGGGACTTCATGTCGAGTCTCTCTCCAAAAGCGTTTATCAAAACGCAGATAAGTGCGTTCATTGCGGAGCCTGTACCGGTTTTTGCCCGACAAACGCATTATCTTTTGAAAAAAAGACACAGAAAGTTCTGTTCGATCCCGAAAAATGCAACGGCTGCGAACTGTGTGTTTCCGCATGTCCTGTCCGTGCCATGGAAATCAATTTATTATAGCGGCAACAATTTTCAAGAAAGACATGGAATAGATTATGATATTCAACCAAAAAGGATTCGACAACGAAAAATACATTGCTCAACAGACGGAATCCATTCAAAAACGGGTGGAAAGATTCAACAACAAACTCTATCTGGAGTTTGGCGGCAAGCTGCTTTATGATTACCATGCAGCCCGAGTGCTACCCGGTTATGACCCGAACGTGAAAATGCGTCTCATCAAAGAGCTCAAAGACCGGGCAGACATTTTACTTTGCATTTATGCCGGCGACATCGAGCGGAAAAAAATTCGCGCGGATTTCGGCATCACCTACGACGCAGACGCCATGAAACTCATTGACGATTTGCGAAGCTGGAACATCAACGTGATGGGTGTGGTCATCACCCGGTTTGAAAATCAACCCTCCGCAATTTTATTTAAAAAGAAGCTTGAACGCCGGGGCATCCGGGTTTTTACACACCGATTTACAAAGGGATATCCAACCCATGTCGATTTGATTGTTAGCGATGACGGCTATGGAGCCAACGATTACATCCCCACGGAAAAGCCGCTGGTCATCGTAACCGGACCAGGACCGGGCAGTGGAAAGATGGCTACCTGCCTCTCCCAGCTTTATCACGACTATAAAAGAGGAGTAAAATCAGGCTACGCCAAGTTTGAAACTTTCCCCATCTGGAATCTGCCCCTCAAGCATCCGGTAAATGTCGCCTACGAGGCGGCCACCGCGGATATTTTCGATTTCAATCAGATCGATCCGTTTCATTTGGATGCCTACGGTAAAGCCTGCGTGAATTACAACCGCGATGTGGAAGTTTTTCCGGTTCTCAAGAGAATTCTGGAAAAAATCACCGGTGAAGCATCCTTTTACCAATCGCCCACGGATATGGGCGTCAATCGGGCCGGATTTGCCATCATCAACGACGATATTGCAAAAGAGGCATCAAAACAGGAAATCATTCGCCGCTATTTTCGTTATCGCTGTGAATACGCCATGGGATTCACAGATAAAGAAACCGTTCAGCGTGTTGAGCTTTTTCTCCATGATTATGATCTGAAACCGGAAGACCGTAGTGTCGTTCTGCCCGCACGCCGTGCAGCCGAGGAAGCCAGAGAGCGTGAAAAGGGAAATGAAGGAATTTTTTGCGGTGCCGCCATTCAACTGGCCGATGGTTCCATCATTACCGGAAGCAACTCGCCTCTGATGCATGCGGCTTCAAGCGTGGTCATTCACGCCATCAAGCATCTGGCGGACATTCCGGATAAAATTAAGCTCCTGCCTGCCAATATCACCAATTCGATCGGTATCCTGAAAACGGAGATCCTCAATGAAAAAAATGTTAGTCTGGATCTAGAAGAAGCGCTCATTGCGTTGGCTATCAGTGCCACAACCAATCCGGCTGCGGACCTGGCCCTGGAAAAAATTAAAGAATTAAAGGATTGCGAGGTTCACATGACTCACATTCCCACTCCGGGCGATGAAGCGGGATTGAGGCGCATGGGCGTTAATCTGACCAGTGATCCGAATTTTTCGACCAATGATCTCTTTATTCCCTAAAAAGATTACTTTTTTCGATTTTCTCTGATGTTTTTATCGGCAGTATCTGAAGCGTCATTCAACTCCTTGTTCAGATCCCCCGGAAGTTTTTTTACTTCACCCGCCACTTCCTTGCTATCCCGCCAGAAATCACCAAGACGGCCAACCATTTGCTTTGCTCCGGTAACAAATGTTTCGGCGGTTTTTTTCACTTTGACCGACATGGGCGCCGGATCTTTAAAAGCATTCACTCCACCAATAATCAAGACCACCGCAATGACAACAATAGCCATTTTTATCAATTTGGACATAATGAAATAAAGAAGCATAATGATGATAAAAATAGCAAACATTGTGAATTTTTCAGGATTTGCGGCAAAATAGGCAGCGATGGATTCCATGATTCGAGCACCTCTCTTTTCCTTGATAATGTTTCCATTTTTATATCTCATTTTTTTCATAAAATCCATTTTTTGTTTATCTTGACAAAGGATCGTCTCCATTAGATAAAGATTTCATGATCGATGCAGCCAATCATAAAAAAAAGCTTCCCGGAAACGGGCAAAAAATAAAAGTCGCCTTGACCACGTTGGGCTGCAAAGTAAACCAATGCGATTCCGCAGCTATGGCGGACCAATTGAAAGCTGCTGATTTTGAACTGATTCCTTTTAGTGCCCCTGCCGACGCCTATATCATCAACACCTGCACCGTTACGGCCATTGCCGATTTCCAGGCCAGGCAACTCATTCGCCGTGCCTTTCGCCAAAATCCCTCTGCTTGTATTGTCG
Source organism: Smithellaceae bacterium (assembly GCA_035416785.1). Taxonomy (GTDB): domain Bacteria; phylum Desulfobacterota; class Syntrophia; order Syntrophales; family Smithellaceae; genus UBA8904. The sequence continues at coordinate 14,231 of DAOLNX010000035.1, forward strand.
TCACCGGCTGCTACGCCCAAACCCAATCTTCTTCACTTGCCGGGATGGAAGGCGTCACCCTGGTCGTGGACAATGAACAAAAGTATCAAATTTCCAAAATACTTTACGATATTATGAATATAGAATCTAGCCCCCGAACACAAAAGGCCGTTTGGAAAGAACAGTTGATCTCCACTCCATCGAGGCTTTCCGGGCGAACCAGGGCTTTTTTCAAAGTTCAGGACGGCTGTAATGCATTTTGCAGCTATTGCATCGTTCCCTTCGCACGCGGCAGAAGCCGCAGCCTGCCTGCTTCCAGACTACTGGAAGGCATTCACCAATTTGTTGCGCAAGATTATCGTGAAATTGTTCTCACCGGAATTCATCTTGGGGATTATGGACGGGATTTACAACCCCGGACCAACTTGGCCAAAACCCTAGCACTTTTTCTGCCAAAGTATCCAGATGTGCGCTTTCGTCTAAGCTCCATCGAGCCAAAAGAAATAACGGAGGAGTTGTTGGAGCTTTTCCTCCTATATGACAATCTCTGCCCACATCTGCACATTCCTTTACAAAGCGGAGATGATACGATTCTGCGGGCCATGAAAAGAGGCTACGATGGCTCCTTCTATAGAATGCTGATTGAAAAAGCGGTAAAATCAATAGCTCATATTGCTGTTGGCGTGGACGTCATGACCGGTTTTCCGGGAGAAGGTGAACAGGAATTTCACAATACAATGGAATTACTAACTAATTTGCCAATTGCGTATTTGCACGTTTTTCCCTATTCGGAAAGACCCGGAACAGAAGCCCTGAATCTCCATCCGAAAGTTTCGGAAAAAGTCAAAAAAGAACGGGCAACGATTTTACGGGAGCTCGGTAAAAGAAAAAAGGAAACATTTTCACGTCGATTTTTGGGCCAAATCCTGCCGGTTCTGGTGGAACACTCCAAAGATAAAAAAACAGGCCTGTGGAAGGGCATTTCCCATAATTATCTTTCCGTGCTGCTTCAGCAGGCGTCGTGCGCTTCCGTAAATCAACTGGTCAACGTCAGAATTGAGCAGTATCAGGAAAACAGGCTCAGGGGCAATGTGGATCATGAAAAATGACAGGCAGGAGAAATTAGTACGGCTACAGGAAAAACTTTCTTATGATTTCCGAAACATCGACTTGCTTTCGACAGCTTTGACCCATAGGTCCTATGCTCATGAAAATCCGCACACAGGAGGGAAAGATAACGAAAGACTGGAATTTCTTGGCGATGCGGTTCTGGGACTCTGCATCAGCGATCTGCTGATGAAAAAACATGTTGATTTCGACGAAGGCACTCTTTCTAAAATACGCTCTTTGCTGGTCAATGAAAAACCACTGGCAGGGCTTGCGGTAAATCTGGAACTTGGAAATTGCCTGCTTCTAGGTCGTGGAGAAGAACATTCCGGTGGACGCACCAAGGAATCGCTTCTGGCAAATGCTTTGGAAGCTGTCATTGCCGCGATTTATTTGGATTCCGGCTTCAGTAAAACTAGAGCCGTCATCAAAAGACTGATGTCACCTCTTTTAAAAGACACATTGAACAACCTGCATTGCCTTGATTATAAAACAGCCCTTCAGGAATTCTGCCGCAAAAAATACAAATCCGCTCCACTATACACGATTCTTTCCGAAACTGGCCCGGACCACGACAAAACCTTTGAAATCGAGGTGGAAGCCGGTGGGGCTATCCGGGAAACCGGCCACGGTAAAAGTAAAAAAGAGGCGCAAAAACGGGCGGCGCAAAAAGCCTGGGAAAGTCTGCATCGTGAAGATGGCTCCTGATTTTCAAAAAGACCCAAAACCCCTGATTATTCCTATTTTTATTATGGGAAGAGGCTGTCCGCAACGTTGCATTTTCTGTAATCAGAACATTGCCGCTGGATATTTTGTTCCGGAGATTACCTTGGATCGTTTCAACGAGGAAGTCGCCGTCTATCTTCATTGGAACCGGAATAAAAGTCGCCCGATTGAAATCGCATTTTATGGTGGGAGCTTCACGGCACTGAAAACCGATGAACAGAAACGCCTTCTGGAAATGGCCCAGAACTGTCTTCGGAATCATCAGGCTGGTTCCATACGGATTTCTACCCGGCCAGACAATATTGACGACACCCAGCTTCGTTTTCTGCGATCCTGGGGGGTGCAAACCGTGGAAATCGGAGCCCAATCTCTCAATGACGAAGTTCTTCGCCTCGCCGGACGGGGACACGATGCTGCAGCTACGGTGAAAGCCATGAAACTTCTCCAGGAGCATCACTTCCAGACCGGCCTGCACCTGATGGCCGGCCTTCCCGGCGACTCACGCTTTGGCTTTTACCAAACGCTTTTACAGGCAGCCGAATTGAAGCCCGATACCGCCCGCATTCACCCTGTCCTCGTTTTACAAAACACGAGGCTGTTTGAGAAATTTCAGGCCGGGCACTATCATCCCCTCTCGCTGGAAGAGGCAGTGGACTGGTGCCGCCTGAGCTGGGATGTTCTGACACCGGCGGGAATCCGGATTATCCGTTTCGGACTGCAAATTTCGCAGGAAATGTGTAAAAACGGAGCAGTTCCGGCCGGTCCGCTGCACCCGTCTTTTGGTAGTCTCGTTTATTCGTCCATTTTCTATTCGGCAACGTTGAATCTTTTAAACAAAATACGGGACCCGGACGGAGAATTGCGTTTTTGCGTGGCCCGGCATGACATTTCCAATTTTCGCGGCTACCAAAATTCCAATATCAACTCAATAAAAAAGCTTTACCCGCGTGTCCGAATCGTTATAGACTCCAATCATGACCGCGTCCCAGGGCGCCTGACCGTGAATATCGGACCAGAAAAAATACTTTCCGCCGATATTCCGGAAATTTAACAAATCATGGGAGAGAAATCGTGTTTAAATCCGGATTCATCGCCATTCTGGGACGCCCAAATGTGGGAAAATCCACTTTTTTCAACACGGTCATTGGTGACAAGATTTCCATCGTCGCCGATAAACCGCAAACCACGCGAAACCGCATTTCGGGCATCAAGAACTATCCGGACGCGCAGCTGATTTTTCTGGACACGCCGGGAATGCATCAGCCCAAAACCCCGCTCAATCGGGCCATGGTACAGGCAGCCCGGGACACTATAGGTGATGCCGATGTCCTTTTGCTGATGGTGGAAGCCGATACATTGATCGGTCCGCACGAGCTTTTTGTGATCAAAGCCTTGGACACAATCAAAACGCCGGTATTTCTGGCCATCAACAAAATAGACCGAGTTGAAAAAACGTCTTTGTTGCCCCTGATTGCCCAATACAGTAAACTCTATGATTTTAAAGGAATATATCCTATTTGTGCCCTGAAAGATCTTGGCGTGGAGGCATTGATCAAAGACCTCCGGGAAACGCTGCCGGAAGGTCCGCAACTTTTTCCCAATGATATCAATACTGAAGCTACGGAGCGCTTTATTGCCGGAGAATTTATCCGCGAACAAATCATGGTGATGACCCAGCAGGAAATCCCCTACGCCGCTGCCGTGTCCATTGATGCGTTCAAGGAAGACGAAACAAAAAATCTCATCCGCATCAGCGCAACCATCCATGTTGAAAAGGAATCACAAAAAGCAATCATGATCGGTAAAAAAGGCGTTATGCTCAAGAAAATCGGGACGCGGGCACGCATGTCGATGGAAAAGCTCTTTGGAGCAAAAGTATTTCTGGAACTTTTTGTCCGGATAAAAAAAGATTGGACCAGTTCTGAAAAAATGCTGCGCGAATTCGGACTTTTAAAGTAGAGGCTCTCATGCAGGCAAAACCCGTCATCGCCATTGTTGGCCGGCCCAATGTCGGAAAATCAACGCTTTTCAACCGCATTGCAGGAAACCAGAAGGCTATTGTCATTGACGAGCCGGGAGCGACGCGCGACCGCAACTATACCGATTGCAATTGGTATGGCAAAGCCTTTACCCTGATTGACACTGGCGGCTTCGAACCGGCTGCGGAAGAGCGCATTCTCGTGCAGATGCGCGAACAAACCAATCTGGCCGTAGAAGAAGCAGATGTCATCATCTTCCTGATGGATGGCCGGGACGGTCTAATGTCTTCGGATATGGAAATTGCCAATTATTTACGTGGACGAGGAAAAAATATTTTTTTCGCAGCCAACAAGGTGGATGGTGTACGCCATGAAGAACTTTTGACGGAGTTCTACCGTCTGGGCATTGAACGGATTTATCCGATCTCCGCGCAGCATGGTTTGGGCCTGGACGAACTGCTGGATGCATTAACGGAGAATTTTCCCGATGTAGATCAAAGCAGGAAGGATAAGGATGAGGATGAACCGATTGCTGTGGCCATTGTCGGAAAGCCCAACGTAGGCAAATCATCGCTGATCAATCTGATTTCAGGCAAACAAAGGAGCATCGCCAATCCCACCCCTGGAACCACGCGTGACGCGATTGATACGACTATCCGGGTACACAAAAAAAATTATTTGCTGATTGATACGGCAGGCATTCGCCGGAAAAACAAAATCAGTTTAACCCTGGAAAAATACAGTGTCATCCAGGCGTTGAAAACCATCAACCGCTGTGATATCGCCCTGATCCTGATTGATGCGGAGGAAGGCATGACTGAGCAGGACGCCAAAATTGCCGGATTGGCTTATGAAAGGGGCAAAGCCTGCATCATCATTGTCAACAAGTGGGACAAAGTCTCCAAAGATAATGCCACCGTGGGCAAATATGTGGCATCCGTCAAGGAAAAGATCAAATTTATGGATTTTGCGCCGATTCTTTTTATTTCCGCACTGACTGGCCAGCGAGCACCGAAGATTTTTGATGTAATCAATCAGGTTTACAGCCAGTATTCCAAAAGAGTGGACACCTCGCCTCTCAATGACCTGGTGGAAAAAGCCGGCCGCAAAAACCCGATGGGACGTTATCAAAACCGGGCCATGAGTATCTCTTACGCAACACAAATCGACGTGAAACCGCCCACGTTTGTCTTCTTTGTTCCCAATCCGAAAGGCGTCCACTTTTCTTATGAGCGATACCTGATGAATTCCATACGGGAAGAATTCGGATTTGATAAGGTTCCATTAAAAATGATTTTCAGGAAAAAAAGGTGACGACTTGCTGATAAAATCACCGAGGGAAAAATCTCAGAATTGCGTGAAGGTTTCAAGGTTATGGCGGAAAGTAGATTCTCCATCTATTGCCCCGGTGACAGGGCAAGACGAAAACCGAAAATAAAATTCCGGTAAACAGGATTATCCCGAAGCCGAAGCGAGATACGGATGTTTCTCGAATCAAAATACCAGGAACCACCGCGCAGAATTCGTTCCGATCCTGAAGAAGGCCCTAATGGATTGTCCACTGGGCTTTCCCGATAGTAATTTTCTCCATAACGGTCGCCCAACCACTCCCAGACATTGCCGGTCATGTCATATAGACCAAGATCATTCGGTTTTTTTTGCCCCACCGGATGAGGTCGGCCGTTGGAATTGGCTTCATACCAGGCATAATTCCCCAATAAACTCTCTTTGCCTGTTCCCGCCCATTTCTGATTTTTGCCGCCGCCTCCGGCAGCATACTCCCACTCTGCTTCCGTGGGCAGGCGGTATTTTTTGCCCGTCAATTGATTCAGACGAAGAAGAAAGGCCTGAATGTCATCCCAGCTTACCATTTCCACCGGGCATTTCAGGCCACAGCCGCTGAAATGGGATGGATTATTGCCCATCACGGCCAGCCATTGATCCTGTGTCACTTCAAAACGACTGATGTTGAAATCGCTTACACAAACCCTGTGAAGGGGTTTTTCATCCTCGTTTCCATCATCAAATGAATTCCCCATCAGGAAACAGCCGCCCTTCACCATAACCATGTTATTTTCTATTTCTTTATAAACCGCCATTTCCAGTGCTGTCTGCGCATGTGCTGAATAAGCCCCCCAAATACTTATAACCGTCAAGAATACAAAAAAACTCTTCTTCAATGCCATCTTCTCCATTGCTAGCTGCGTGTTTCGATCTGATTTGTGGAACTGGCCAAACCTTCGACGCTGATTCTTTTATCCGTTCGGTTCAATAATATTTTCCATGCCAAACCGCAAGACCAAATCAGAAGAGCCAAGCTTTCTCCAAATATCAGTTTTTGGGAAACAATAAATTGTTGACACGCGTTTCTATTCTTCATAATATGCCCAAAATGAAAATTCAAGGAGGAGAATCCATGAAAATCTTTAAAATTGCATGCCTGACGGCGCTGCTTGTAACCATGATTGCCTGCGCCTCCACACCCGACTATGACGCATGGTTAGAAACTCATAATTCAGCGCCGGAAATCAATGTCTCCGGCAAATGGAACGCCGGTTTGTCCATGGCGGGCGGCTGGGGCAGCGCCGAGTTAATCCAGCAGGGACGATATGTCTACGGCACTCTTGGCCTATACAGCGTCAAGGGTGTGGTCAGCAATACCTCATTATTTCTCAAAATTTATTCCAGCGGTTATGTGTATTATACCGCAAAATTAAACAAAAATGACGACGGCAGCTTGTCCGGAATGGCTACCCGGGAAGCAATTGTTGAAAGTCCCGCCGCTACTAATGCGGACATCTCGATGATTACCATGACCAGGAAATAGAAAGACTTATAGGCGCGTTTTTAGTCTTTTGTGTTTTCTCCGAATGGTTCACCATCGTTCTGTGTACCGATGTCCTGCTCGGTACTGGTTTCTGTTGGAAACTTTTCTTCCGGTTCGGAAGAAAAATCGGCCAGCCATAACAAATGGCGATGCCGGGCGTAATCCAAACGCACTTTACCGGTGAAGATACCGCGGATCAACGGCCAGTTCGGCCTTAATGCAATTGCTGCCATGTGTGCAAGGAAGGCCAGAAAGAACAAGATAAAAAAGATATTGTGAATCCATGTAGCCGAAAGCACAATCGCAAGCGACATATCCGGCGCATAGACATTTTTATAGGTTTTTATAAGCCCTGAAATAATCAGCATGATTATGACAAAAGCCATTCCTGCATAAGCCAGGCGCTGTTCCGGAAGGTATTTATGCTGCGGCGGTTCCTGCCCAAATCCAAAAAGGCTTTTTATAACGGTGATGGATTCCGAAAAATCTCCTTTTCGGGGAAGCAATCCTTTTTCGCCGCGGAAGAAGTGATAAATTCCGTGAAAGCCCGCAACCACTGTAAAAACAATCGCCGCACCATAGTGAAGATATAAAGACGTAATAAAGTCCGCCGACCAGCCCAATCCCGGCATATTAACAATATAATAGCGTTTGCCCACGGGAAGTTCAAAAATTCCCGTTAAGATCAAAACCAGTCCCGAAACGGCAATCGCCCAGTGCTCGAACAATTCCAAAACGCTGTGGCGAACAACGAGATTTTTTTCCGGCAATACCTTTTCCGTCATTGCTTCAGTCCCTCCCTTCCGCCTTACCCTTGCGTCCCAACAGCCACCCCAACACACCCGCAGCCATCCCTAGAACAGGGGCCGCAAGCACAGCCTTTGCCAATGGGTCCGTACCCGCCATTCTTCGTGGAACATTTTCTTTCATATCCGGTTGCCCAGGTTTTTTTGTCATCGTTTTATTAATTTCCGTAAAAGGCACGGGAGAAACGTAAAGAGTTGCCGTTCCGCCGTTTTGGGTATTTCCGTAAATATATCCGGAGATGCGGTCGGCTCTATGCCTGGCCAGCTTTTCAATCGAGCTTTTCGTCCCGATTAGCAGCGCTTCCCTGGGACAGGCCTCGATACATCCGGGCGTTTGATTTGCCGCCAGACGGTCAGCGCATAAATCGCATTTGTACATCACTCCGTTTCCCATCAATCCGGGAAGCACATTAAGGTAGATGCCAACACCGGACTGCCTTTGGGGAATTTCCCAAGGGCAGACATCCCGACATTTTGCACCGCCAAAACAAAGTTTAGGGTCGATTACCACCGCGCCGTTTTTATTTTTATGATTAGCGGAAAAAGGGCAAATCGTCGCGCACGCTGGATTATCACAGTGCATGCACCGGCGAGGCACGAACAGGGTTTGCTTCCGGCCGTTGATGTTCACTTCAGCTTTATGAACATAGAGATAATTATAAGGAGTCAATCGATGAAATACTTCCTGCCTTTTTGACCAGTCTTCAATGGTTTTGCGCGGCCAGGGCTCAGGAATAGGATCGGCAACAAGCGGAATTTCATTTCTATGGATGGTTTTGCAGGCACTTACACAGGCTGGAACTTTCCGCTCGGCACAACCGTCACAAAGGCTCAAATCGATCAGTGTGGAAAACGGACTTGTTGTTCGGGCGGCAGCTTTGTTCGGCTTTCCAATTACTGAAAACGTTGCCGCTCCCGTCGTAATTTTAAAAAACGATCGGCGATTTATTGGCGCAGGGAATTTTTTTTCCTCTTGATGCATATGAAACCTCCTTTACAGAATTCAATTTCCTGTCAATGGAAATCTCTGATCCAGACTTCCTGGAATTTCAATCACATCGGCTCCTTTGGGCGTCAGCATAAAAAAATCCGGTTTGCGGTGCGTTTCATTCGCGCCGCCAATCAAATCAAGATACCGGCAATCTCCAAGATAAAAAAGATCAAATACATTCATCCGTCCTGATGGCGTGTACCAGTTGAACTCCTCGGGATCACAATAAATATATTCCGGATAGGAAAAATAAGCTTTATGGAGCAACCTGCGCCGGTTTTCATTAATTTCCGTATAGGCTCTTTCCGGAAGAGGGGCTGTCGTTTCCATTTTTTATTGAATGCCAAGCTCCAAGTTTGGCGCTTTCAATTTGCCGGTTCTTTCAAAGTTAACCTCTCCGAAAGAGTCCAACCAGAGCTGTCCTTTCATGGAATATTGAATTTCCTTGTTTTGTCCATACAGAAACTGTTTCAGTTGACGAAGCAGCCCATAAACATCGCTTACCGCGGAAACCTCCAGAATTTGCTCATCCAGATGCTGAACGATCATCGGCTTGTTACTGACTCCTCTGGCAAAAGGTTTGCCGTTAATTTCCACGTCAAACCTCAAGCCTTTGATGGCAATGTCAAAAGAATTGGGATTCTGAACACGTAATTTAAACACAAATCTCTGTTCGATCAGCCCAAAGCTAAGAATATCGATGTCTGCAAGCGTAACCGATGGAGATCGAAAAGACAAGTGTGTGCATCCTGTCCATATCAGAATGAACAGAAAAACCACCGCAATGAAAAGCTTCTTCAAAGAAATCAATTTTTTTCCTTCACATACGGAGATGGCATTTAATATCATCCGTTTTCCTATAGATCATGGTCACTTATACCAATCTCAATCAGACCTTTGAGTTCAGTTTCCGCTTGAGCGCCAAACCACCGGCAGGAACCGCAAAAATTGTCTGTAAAAAGGATCCCCTCACACGTGCCCTTCCCCAAAAAGGGAATCAAAACAAGATTTTCCTGACCGTAGGCAGGAGTCACTGAACCTGAAAACGTCAGCCAAATAAAGAGGTATCCCGCTACAGTGACCAGAAGCAAAGGCAGTTTACGGTTTTTCAGCATTGGCAGGTGAAGCTCACCAAGAAAATAAATCCACTTGTAGCGGCGATTTTCACGCCAAGCGTCCGGCACTGCGTAGTGGAGGATAAACAACAAGATCACCATCACAGAAAATGCAAGACAAAAGGGACAGTAAGCGTCATGTTGAATCTGAAATGCATACAAGGATATTTCCACTCCAAGTCCACCGGCCAGTAACATCCGAACCATTTGCATCTGACGGAAAAAAGTCAGAACAATTAATACCGACATAAAGGCTATTCCAACCCACTTCAAATCGATTCCCCAAATATCTCCCTGAAGATAACTGCATGCTGTATTGCAACGGTCGTAATACAGCATGAGTCCAATACCGGCCAACGACAGAATGAACGTCGGAATTGCACGATATTTTCTTATCCATGTCAGCATAGGACACATCCTTTTTTGAGATTGATTTTCTCTTATAATTTCAGAAAGGCAACCGGCAAGTCAATTCTTTTCACTTCCATTGGCAACTCTTCTCTTTTTTTGAAAATTTCCAGCCCTTCTCCGACGTCAGCACCCCGGCAGAACAAAACCTCCTGTTCGAGTCTTTTATCAAGGTAAGCTCAAACAATTATATACACACTTCCCCGGTCAAAGGAATGAACCTCGATCCCCTGTGAAATAATCATAATTTCCAAAGGACGTGAAATTGCTCCGCATATGAACACCTCGATTCCTTGAGCCTTCAGTTCTGTAACCCGTTTAGCCGGATCACATGACAAGATTTTTTCCAGAGTCCTCGTTCCGGCAAGGATAATGCCATCATACTGCATAAAATAGTTAAAATAAAGACAAAGAACAGGAGGGCATGTTCTGCAAATCTACCGCTATCGAGTCGCATTTCTGCGCTACATTTTCGCACAAACGTTGCGATACCATAACTTCTTTTCATTTCTCATGAACGAACCGTTCCAGTGTTTTGCCTGTTTAAACAATGCAAAAATCCTTCTTCCCGGTTTCCAACCGAAAAAAATGCTGTTTTCAATCTTTGATCTTCTCAACGTGAAGTAGTTGTATTGCATTTCCACAAGTTTTTCGTTACGCAAGAATCATGAAACGACTCATTTTCATTTTTCTTTTCCTGCCATCCTGTTGTCTGGCCGGTTCATTGCCTCAATCAGCGCTTGTGCCGGGCGGCATTGCTAAAATAGCGGTAGGAAATGCTTCACAACCGGCTCCGAAAGTATTTTATCAAGGCAGGAGAATTCTGGTGACCTCGGATCATTCTTCTTGGCTGGCCATTGTGGGCATTCCGCTTGACGCAAAACCAGGACCACAGAAAATCAACATTGAACATCCGGAGGGGACAAGTTTGGTTAATTTTACAATTACCCACAAGCAATATCCTGAACAGCGCATGAGGATCAGAAGAAAACGATTGGTGAATGAAATGAATGCTCAGGATCTGGCCCGCATCAAAGACGAAAAAGAGCAAGTCAGGAAAATCAAAGATGTCTGGAGCGACCGGCCGGCCGATGTTTCGTTTTGCGCACCCGTTATTGGTCGATGGAGCAGTCTGTTTGGATTAAGGCGTTTTCTGAACAATCAGCCCAGAGGTATGCATCGTGGATTGGATATTGCCGCCAAAACGGACACGGCTGTACTGGCTCCGGCTTCCGGCTTCGTGATCGGCACAGGCGATTATTTTTTCAGCGGTCAAACCGTTTTCCTCGATCACGGACAGGGATTGCTCACAGCTTACATGCATTTAAACGAAATCGCCGTCCGCCTCGGACAAACCGTTCTGCAGGGAGAACGTCTGGGTACCGTGGGAGCTACTGGACGAGCCACCGGTCCGCATTTGCACTGGAACGTATACTTAAATCAGGAGGCAGTTGACCCGACTCTGTTTCTTCCAAAAGGTTTTCCGGCGTGTCATCCTTGACGGCCGTCTGCAATCGCCTGCGGATTAGGCACTTCGTCAATTTGGTAGATATCGTTCCGGAACTGGAGATTGCCCTCATTGTCTACAAAGGCTGTGCCATAAAATATGTGGACATCCAGTGGCTTGGCCAACATGATCACTTTTCTTTTTCCTTTGTGAATTTCCGCCTGAATTTTTTGTTTTGTCCAGGAATCCTGATCCTTCAGAAGATGGGCGGCCAGTTCCAAAGGTTTTTCGACTCGAATGCATCCATGACTGAAATCTCGTCTTTGTCTTCCAAAAAGATGATTCGTTGGAGTATCGTGAAGATATATTTCACACGCGTTGGGAAATATGAACTTAATCCTGCCCAGAGGATTACGTCTTCCCGGTTCCTGACGAAAGCGATAGGGAAAGTTCTTCTGCATTTTCGACCAATCTATAGCAGAGGGATCAACCCCCTTGCCCTGCTCCTCCCAATTTTTGATGATTTTTATGTTCTTCCTGGACAAATAGCCCGGGTCTTTTCTGACAGCAGGTAAAATTTCTTTCAAAGCGATGCTTTGAGGAACATTCCAGTAAGGGTTGACTTCCATATAGGTCATTTTTGCACTCAACACACAGCTTCGCCAATCCCGTTTCCCCGCGATAATCCTCATGGACATCACATCCTGATGATTTTCAACAACTTTTAAATCAAAGTCCGCAATATTGACCAAAATGTGACGCCCGCCCAATTCATCGGGCAGCCAGCGCATGCGATCCATGTTCAGCTCAATCTGTGAAATTCGTTTCTCGACTGGCACGTTCAGGGCGTCCAAAGTTTCGCGACCGACAGCACCGTCGCTTTTTAGACCATGACGTTTCTGAAATTTCAAAACCGCCTCTTCCAAGTTTCGATCGAAAACATCGCCTTCTTTTGCCAACAGAGCATCCAGATCGCCGGATGCAGCCAGACGCTGCTTCAGAACAGCCACGCGGTTGCCCTTTGCGCCTTTTTTCATTTTTTCTCCTTTTGGAATCCGTGGCCAGCCTCCGTTTTCGGCAATGCGCCGATACAATGACAATTTCTCTTTCAGTTTTTCATAACCGGAATGAGCCGGCATGAGCTGATTAAGGGATTTCCTGATCTTGCCAGACGCTAGAGCACCGCCCAGTACCACCGTCAAATCTCCAGAACGTTGATACATGACCCATTCCGGATAGGCTTTGCGGTGATCCACTTTTCCGAAATACAGATGAGATGCATAAAGAAAAAAGGCTTCCGAAAACAAAAGATCAAATTGTGCATATTTTTCATGGACGGGAATTATTCTGGATTGGCTGTTTGCCGCAACGAAGTCAAGGGACGACTCCAACCTGGAAAGGAAATAGTCAGAGGGTTTCAGACCCTCACGGGAAGAATCCCGAATCACGTCCAGTAATTCTCTGGCCGCAGGCAAAGGTCCCGCAGAATTGATCCATCCCGGCTGAAATTTACGGTCCGCGTAAAATTTCCTCGTCAGAGCAGATATACAGACCCCTCCGTTCAGACAGCTTTTACCGCTGGACGGATCCGCCGCCCGGATTTTTGCTTCAATGTGCTCGGCCACAGTATAAGACGAATCGGCACAAACCGCCGCTCCCTTTCCTAAACAAAAAATCAATCCCACCCCTGCAAGGGCTATAAAAATGAATTTTCGCATTCTCATGAAGATCACCGTGAACATTTGATTTTGACGTACTGGACATATATCAGGCCATGGCAAATTACCATACATTTTCGTTATGAAAATCCATTGACTTCTCTCCTCATTCCACCTATGTTTTCCTTCATTGAAGATGCCAGCTCATTTGGACAAGCCACAGGAAAGGTTCACACCGGATATTTTTTAAATTCATGGTGTTGCGGTAATATATGGAAATAAACGGCCCCAAAACCCCATCGGACGCTTCGGAACAAGACAAAAGCATTGAAAACATGCTGCACACGGGCGATCAGCTCTTCCGAGTGCTGGTCGAGCAGTCTTCCGACATTATTCTTGTCGTAAACCGCAAAGGCGTGATCATCTATGAAAATAACGCCGTGGAAAATATTCTGGGTTTTAAAGCAGCCCAGCGAATCGGCGGAAATATTTTTGACAACATTCATCCAGACGAATTGACATTTGTAAAAGACGCTTTCCTCGCTCTTTTTGAGCAAGCCGATGCTCCACCTCAAAAAAACGAAATTCGTATTCGCGACATTCATGATCAATGGCTTTTATTCGAGATTGTTGCAGGCAATCTTATTTACCACTATGCTGTGCAAGCGATCATCGTTCAGTTGCGCCTTATCACCCAGAGCAAGCAGACTGAAAAAATCATTCGGGAAAGCGAAAGGCGGTATCGCCTGCTTGCCGACCACATGAAAGATCAGGTCTGGCTGATGGATTTGAATTTCAATGTTATGTATATCAGTCCATCCGTAGAAAAAACAACGGGATACTCGCTTGACGACCTTAAGGTTTCCCCGCTGAAAAAGATTCTTCCGGAAGAATCTTTCAAAAAAGCGATGGATTTCATGGATGAAGAAATGCCCAAAGCGCTAGCCGCTCCTTCCAATTATATTCTCAATCGCACACTGGAGCTGGAACTGCTCTGCAACGACGGCCGCAGAATATGGGGAGAAATCAAGTTCAGTCTCATCAGGAATCAAAAGGGGAAACCCGTTTCCATTTTAATTGAAGGAAGAGATATCACGGAACGTAGACAGATGGAAGAAGCATTACGCGAAAGCGAAGCCCGTCACCGCGAACAGGAAGAGCGCTACCGCAATATACTCGACAACATGGAAGAAGCTTACTATGAAGTGGATTTGAAAGGAAGTCTGACGTTTTTCAATGCCGCCGCTGTTGCTAATCTTGGCTACACCAATAGCGAAATGATGGGCATGAACTTTCATCAGTATGTTGACGAAGAAAATGTCCGCAAGTTATTGGAAGGTTACAATTGGGTCTTCCGCACCGGAGAATCCATCAAAGAGCTCGACTGGGAAATCTTAAGTAAAAATCTTGGGAAAATCAGCGTTGAGAGTTCCATATCCCTCATGCGAAATGAACAAGGACAACCCATTGGATTCAGAGGCATTATCCGTGACATCTCCGAGCGCAAAAAAGAGGAGAAGGCACGTGAAAAGCTTATTGAAGAATTGCGGCAGGCTCTTTCAGAAGTCAAAACATTAAGCGGTCTGCTTCCCATATGCGCCTCCTGCAAGAAAATCCGTAATGATAAAGGATACTGGGAGCAAATTGAGAGTTTTATCGGTGAACACTCCGAGGCCGAATTCAGCCACGGCATCTGCCCTGACTGCGCAAAGAAACTGTATCCGGAATACATCAAGAAACCGCATGAATAAAAAGTGCGCAAGATCCATAAACAAAATGGTTCTTTTTCATCATTTTGTTCAAGCCGGTTGAACATTCCATAAAAAGCAAAGGAAATC
>DAOLNX010000036.1:0-28474 GCA_035416785.1 Smithellaceae bacterium
CGAAGACATTCTGTCCAATATCGGCGTGGGCATATATATCGTGCAAAAAGGAAGATTTATCTATGTCAGCTCAACTTTTCAAAAACTTTCCGGATACTCCGAACAGGAGTTACTCAGCCAGGAATCTCTCCATTTTGTCTACCCGCCGGATCACGATGAGACAAGAAAAAAAGCCGTCGCGGTTTTGAAACGGGAACGCTCCGAACCCTATGAATACCGATTCCTCAAGAAAAACGGTGACATCATGTGGATTCTGGAGATGGTCGCCTCCTTAACCTATCAGGGCGGGCAGGCCGTTCTGGGAAGTTTCATGGACATCACCGGACATAAAAACATGGAAACCTCCCGTCTGCGCAACGAAGCGAAATACCGCACCATTCTGGAGGAAATGGACAACGCCTATTTTGAAGTCGATTTGGCCGGCTACTATACTTTTGTCAATGACGCGATTACCCGCCTTCTGGGATACGAAAAGGATGAATTGATCGGAACCACCTTCCGTAATCAGGTCAATGAAGAAGACACCCGGATTTTGTATCATGCCTTTGGCAAAATCTTCAACACCGGCCAGCCCGAAAGAGGCATTTCCTACAAGGCGCACCGGAAAGACGGCACATTCCGGTATGCAGAGATATCCGCTTTCCCCATTTATAATCAAAATGGAGACATCGTCGGCTTCCGGGGAATCGGACGGGACGTAACGGAGCGTAAGCTCATGGAGGAAACGCTGCGCCAGTCCGAGGAACGATATCGCACGATTCTGGAAGAAATGGACAACGCCTATTTTGAAGTCGATCTGGCCGGAAATTATACCTTTGTCAATGATGCCATTTCCCGTCTTCTGGGATATTCCAAGGAAGAGCTGATTACGACAACGTTTCGGGATCAGGTGAAAAAGGAAGATGTCCCTCTTTTGTATCAGGCCTTCAGCAACATTTTCAATACCGGCCATCCGGAACGGGGCATTTCTTATAAAGCCCGCCGCAAAAACGGAGAATACCGGTTTGCGGAAATCTCCGGTTTTCCCATTTACAGTCAAAGTAAGGATATCGTCGGTTTCCGGGGAATCGGAAGGGACGTGACGGATCGTAAACTCATGGAGGAAAACTTGCGTCAGTCCGAGGAACGGTACCGGACACTTATGGAAGAAATGGATGAATGGTATTTTGAAGCCGATCTGCAAGGCAACATTCTCTTTGTCAACGACGCCGCTATTCGCGCCCTGGATCACATCGACAAACCGCTTGTCGGCGAAAATTTTCGCAGCCTGTTTAGCGAGAAAGAAGCGGACGCTATCTACGATAAATTCCATCTGGTCTTTGAGACGGGCAAACCCGTCAAAAACTTCTCTCTGGATATCTGCAAGCCGGGCGATGGCGTCGTCTCCACCGAATTTACCATCCTTCCCAAGCGCAACGCTGAAGGTAGAATTTTTGAGTTTCGTGGTGTGGGACATGATGTCACAGAGAGGAAACGCGCTGAAAAACAGATTCAATATCTCGCCACACATGATAACCTGACAGGGCTTCCCAACCGTGTCTTATTCAGTCAATTGCTGAATCACGCCATACAATCCGCCCGCCGGTATCAAAGAACCTTTGCCGTATTCTTCATTGATCTCGACCGTTTCAAAATCATCAACGACACGCTCGGACATGACACGGGGGACATGCTCCTGAGGGAAATATCCATTCGCTTCAAGCAGTCGCTGCGGGCGGTGGACACCGTCGCCCGTCTGGGCGGCGATGAATTCGTCATCCTCGTGGAGGAAGTCAGCGATATCAATTACGTCACCACCGTCGCCAACAAAATACTTTCGGCAGCCATTAAACCCATGATGCTTCTGGAAAGGGAATGCCGGATTACCGCAAGCGTTGGGATCAGTTTATATCCCCGGGACGGCGAAGACGAACAAACCCTTATGAAAAACGCCGATATTGCAATGTATTTCGCAAAAGAAGAAGGAAAGAACAATTTTCAGTTCTACTCACAGCAGATCAAGGTCCAATCCATTGAACGCTTGTTTCTCGAGGCCAAATTGCGCTCGGCCATGGAAAGAAATGAGTTCTCTCTTCAATACCAGGCAAAGCTTGATGTCAAAACCGGCGCCATCACCGGCATGGAAGCCCTGCTTAGATGGTACAATCCCAAGCTGGGTTCCGTCCCGCCGATCCAATTCCTTCCCGTAGCCGAAGAAACCGGGATGATTGTTCCCATTGGCCGCTGGGTATTGAAAACCGCCTGCGCGCAAAATGTCGCCTGGCAACGCCAGGGCCTGCCCAGCCTGTATATTTCGGTCAACCTGTCCCTTCGCCAGCTCACAGACGAACATTTGGTCGAGGATATTGAAACGGCGCTGAAAGAATCCGGCATGAATCCGAATTTACTGGAGTTGGAAATTACCGAAGGCATGCTTATGAACAACCCCGTCCGGATGGGCACGATTTTGGAAAAAGTCAAGAATCTCGGTGTTCGACTGGCCATAGACAATTTCGGCACAGGATACTCTTCCTTGTCCAACATTCGAAATTTCCCGATAGACGCCTTGAAAATCGACAGATCCTTCGTGCGCAACATCATGGATAATATCGAAGACAAAGCGATCACCAAAGCGATTATTTCCATGGGAAAAACACTGAGCCTCAACATCGTGGCCGAGGGAGTGGAAAACAACGATCAAATGACCTTTCTTCAGGAGCAATCCTGCGATGAAATGCAGGGATTTCACTTCAGCAAACCGGTGGAGCCTGATAAAGTCGTTGATCTTTTAAAGAGGAATTTTCCCCCTTCCGGAAAAAAAGACTAGAAATAATACACAAAAGGAACGGTCCTGATGATCAGCCTCCTCATGGTGTCGGTCATTATCATCATTCTGGTTCTGTTGGTGGTTGTTTTTTCAAGAAACAGCCGTGGGGCGCCGGATCGTAAAAAAGTCTTGAAATCCCTGCCACCTGAAAAGCTCCCCACCCGGCAGGAATCTTCAGTGCCTGATCCTGCCCCCGAAAATCCACAGGACGATTTCTTGCTTTTCCCAAGCGATGAGGAAGACGGAACCGATTCCTGCACGGACATCAGAGAACATATCAAAAAAGGCATTCAAACCATCTTCGATGAGACGGCCGGCAGAGAAAATGAACGCATTAAACCTCTGACACGCCAGGAAATCGATCCCAGAACCATCCAGGAAGTCACTAACCGCATCTCGGGACTGAGTCATTTTCGCGAAGCACAAATCCGCCTGCAAAAACTTATGATGGATCCATCCGTGCAAATGACGGATTTATCCAGAATGATCCTTTCAGACCCGGTCATCACCGCCAAAATTCTGCGCATGGCCAATTCATCTTACTTCGGAATCAGGCAAAAAATCGATTCCATCAGTCACGCCCTGATGCTTCTGGGGCTTCTGAACATTAAAAATATCTTGTATCGAGAAAGCGCCCGTCAGCTTTTTCACAAGGATTCCCCCCTTCATCAGGACATCCTCGCCTCTCTCTGGAGGCATTCCAGTCTGACCTCTGTCTGCGCACAGCATTTATGCGACCTGTTTCCCGGCCTGAACCGGGGAACTCTTTTCACTTTAGGCATTGTTCACGACATTGGAAAACTCATTATTATGGACCTGCCACAGGCCAGGCAGTTGGCTGTTGATTTCTGGGGAAAATACCCGGACGGGATCCTCATTGGAGAAGAAGATCAGCTCTTTGGCATCAATCATGCGATAGTCAGCGGTATGGTGATGGAATCATGGAGTTTTTCAGAACTGATGGTCCGTGCCGCCTCGGCACACCACCTGCCTCCTTACCGACCGTCCGATCAAATCGGACTGACAGACGAACAATTAAAATATACGCTGGTCCTGTTCCTGGCCGATCAGATCGCAGGGCTTTTTTCGGACTGGGAGGAAGGAATCATGCGCCCCTACTGTCTGCATCCGTCATATTATCCGCTGATGGACAAGGAAAAACTGATCCATAAAATTCTGGATTCGAATTTCCTTGCGCAACTTCGCGAAGCCGAGCGCATCGCCCTGGATGAAAAAGGCGTGAAACATCAGAACCTCCGGGAAAAATCCTCCTCCACCTTGCAGCGTTTGCCGCCTGCGCCAAGCGCCGCAAACGCATTGGGCTTGCAGGCCATTGGACGCTATAAAATCATCCGTGAAGTAGGTCGCGGCGCGACAGGCACTGTTTATCAAGCCACGGATATTCTCTCATCCCGGGAGGTTGCCATTAAAATTTTTCCCCCTGCAGCCATTGGTGAAAATGAACCTGCCGCGGGAAAAGAACATTTTTTTGAAAACGCCGGAAAAATCGCCAAGCTGTCCCATCCCAACCTTGTTGCCATTTCCGACGTCGGCGAGTGTCCAGGTGGAACCTATGTGGTTATGGAATATCTCGACGGCACAGACCTTACGCCATTTTGCCATAAGGAAAACATTCTTCCCCTCCCGGAAATTGTCCGGATCATCTCCGCAACCGCCCGGGCTTTGGACTTTGCCCATCAAAACAGACTTCTTCACCGGAATCTCAAACCGGCCAACATCCGCCTCACAGAAAGCCAATCTGTTAAAATCACGGATTTCCTCATGAACCGTCCCCCCTCATCAGATCTCTCCAAAGAGGGAAAAATTCCTGAGAGCGCATTTTATTGGTCTCCAGAGCTAGCCGCCGGTCAAACTCCGGACGGACGATCCGACATTTTTGCTCTGGGAGGAATATTATATGAGTTACTCAGCGGCGCCAAACCCTTTCAGGCCGATTCGCTTTCCGCCCTTTTCCAGCAGATTCAGTGGAAAGAACCAATCCCCTTGAAAACGGCAGCACCGGATGTTCCCGGTGATGTGATTGACGTGGTTGAAACATGCCTCTCCAGAGAAAAAGAACATCGCTTTGCCAGCGGCGAGGAAATGGCCGACGCACTGACGGACTGTCTGCGCTGGAACCAATTTCCTCCGCCGGTTTAAGCAAAATAGACACTG
Organism: Smithellaceae bacterium; assembly: GCA_035416785.1. Classification (GTDB taxonomy): domain Bacteria; phylum Desulfobacterota; class Syntrophia; order Syntrophales; family Smithellaceae; genus UBA8904. The sequence goes on from DAOLNX010000036.1 coordinate 4,982, forward strand.
AGCATGGAGAAGTCATCATCCAGAATGTCTTGGCCATGATAGTTTTGCATCGTCCGGTAAAGGGAATCCACATCCTCTCCCCTGGCCAGGGGATGCTGTAAAAGATGATTCCCCAAGTCCTGCAGATTCCACATCACACCGTCTCCCGGCCGGTCCACTTCATAAACCCCATCGGAAAAAACATAAAGCCTTGCGCCCTTATCAACGGTTGTTTCATCTGCCGAATAATCAATATCCGGCATTCCACCGATGATGAGGTTTCCGGTAATGAGCTGGGAAAGATTTCCGTCACTGGATACAAGAAAAGCAGGAGGATGGCCACCGCTGGCGAAACGCAATCTTCTGGTCCGTTGGTTAAAAACGCCATACCAGATGGTAAAATACAGTCCATTGTTGGCATCCATGGGAAACGCCGTGTTCAGAGCAGACAACACCTGTTCGGGCCACACAAAATCGGTGTTGGGCAGGGTTTGGGAACGGATGGAATTAAAGGCGGAAACGGATAAGAGAGCCGGCCCGACACCATGCCCGCAGACATCCAGAAGATAGACAGCAAAATGATCTTCATCAATCCAATGATAGCCAAAGCAATCTCCCCCCAGTTGCGTGCTGGGAAAAAACCGCCAGGCAGTGGTAATCGGCCCTTCCGGAATCGGCGCCGGCAGAAGTGAAACGACATAGTCCGCCGCCTGTGCCAGTTCGGCCGCCATGGCCTGCCGGCTCTCCAGAAGCGCGGCATAGGCTTCGTTTCGCTGAAGAAGATTGATATAACCCTTGGAATGGTAGCGAATGCGGGCAATCAACTCAATCCGGTCGGGCAGTTTCACCAGATAGTCGTTTGCTCCCAAGGCAAAAGCGTCTGCTTTGGTAATAGCCTCCTCCTTGGAAGATAAAACAATCAGCGGCACATCTTTGAGCCGGGGATGGATCCTGAAAAATTTGACCAGCGTCAGGCCGTCGATCTCCGGCATGATCAGGTCCTGCAAAATTACCGTCGGTTGAAATTCGTCGGCCGTTGAAATCGCTAGAGCCGGATCCTGACAATAGGAAAAAACAATATCGCCCTCCGGAGACAGCATTCTTTCCACTGCGGCTCCGACGATAGCCTGATCGTCAACCAGCAGCACTTTAATCTGATGTTCCGTGAGAGTCGTCGATGTGCGGGGGCTTTCTGTTTGCATTATAAACCATCCTTTTTCATCTTTTCTGAAATCATTTTTTTGCAACATCTGTCTGTGCCAATTTCTTTAAAATGGCCCCGGCGATTTCCTCCAGCGGCAGGCTTTCAGACGAACCGCCCATCTCCACTGCGGCCGCCGGCATGCCGTAAACAATGGAAGTCTTTTCATCCTGGGTAATCGTGTGCCATCCGGATTTTTTCAAAGCCGCCATCCCCGCGCCGCCATCCCGGCCCATTCCCGTCAGCAACACCGCCAAATCCTTTGAAGGCCAGTGTTGATTCAGGCTATCCAGAAAAACATTGACTGACGGGCGGTAAGGATAGTCCCGAGGGTGGATCGAGTAGTGAAAAGTCAGATCCTCGCCCAAAACCAGATGATCGTTTGTTCCGGCAAGCAAAATGACTCCCGGAAGAGGCTTCATTCCTTCCTCGGCAAGCCGGACCGGAATCCTGGTTTGCGAATTCAACCAGTCGGAGAGTCCGGAAGCAAACTGGATATCCACATGCTGGACAACCACCAGCGCAGCGGGAATATCCGGGGGAAGAGCGGAAAAGATCGTCGCCAGAGCTTTGGGGCCGCCAGTCGAGGATCCAAAAGCTACCAGTTTTGTCTTTTGTCCCGGAAAATGGTTCCCTTTTGCAGCCGGATGTGCCGGATGGTCCCTCTTATGCAATATTTTGGACAGAATGGCGATTTTTTTCAGCAAATGTCCATCACCGGTCAGAAGACCGTTCTCATGGGCACAGGGAGTTTTTACGGCATCCAGTGCGCCGCAACCCATAGCTTCAAACACCTTTCCAGCCTGATTCTCCGGCCTGTCGGCCAAAAGAAGAATCGCACAGGGAATGTTCTTCATAATTTCACAGACGACTTTGGCTCCGTCCATATCAGGGAGGGATAAATCCACTAGAAGTAGATCAGGACGGCTGGTTCTGCATCTTTCGATAACCTCCCTGCCGCCTGCCGCCTCCCAGGCCAGTACATAGTCAGGAGCCGCCGCAATGACTTTTCTCAAAATATTTCGGGCCATCAGGTCATGATGAACCATCGCGATTTGCAGCGGCATCAGGGACTCCCAATCAAATCTTTCACGGCGTCCAGAAGGCTTTCGTCATGAAAGCTTCCCTTGGTCAGATAATAATCAGCCCCCGCTTCCATGCCTCTCAGGCGATCTTCCTCACGGTCCTTATAAGACACAATCATGACGGGAAGATCCTGAAAACCCGGTGTTTCCTTAATTTTCCGGACAAGTTCAATGCCGTTCATTCTGGGCATATCCACGTCGGAAATCAGAAGATCAAAGTGGTTTCCCTGTGCGGTATTCCATCCATCAACTCCGTCAATGGCCACCATGACTTCATAACCGGCGTTTTCCAGAAGCCGCCGTTCCACTTCCCGGACTGTCAGGGAATCATCCACAATCAACACTCTCTTTTTTCCCAAACCCTGCTGGTGAATGCCTCCAACTTTCTGAATTTTTCCTCCCGTCAATAGCTGGTGAATGGAGCGGACCAGATCATCCGCATCAAAAATAATTACCGGAGAACCGTCATCCAAAACCGCTCCTGCGCTGATGTTGGGAACTTTTCCGAGCCTGGCGTCCAAAGGACGGACCACGAGGTTCTGTTCTCCCAGAAAACGATCCACACATAATCCATAACGGTTCATCCGGTCGCTGATCACGACAATGGCAAAGCGGTCTGAAGGATTCTCGGATGCAGGCAGATGAAAAATCTGGCGGGCGTCCAGAATGCCCACATGTTCTCCGTCCAGCGTGCAGTATTGATGATCCTCGATCTCAAAGATGTCTGTACGCGACAACCGCAAAATTCGGTCGATACGCGAAAGGGGCAAAGCATAGGGTTCACCGGCAATTTCCAGCAGCATCGTTCGCAAAACCGATAAAGTCAGAGGAAGCTGAAGATGAAAGCAAGACCCGCTTCCCGTATCTGCGTCCACCCGCACAGTACCACCGACTTCATGGGCCATGTTAAACACAACATCCAGTCCCACTCCGCGCCCTGAAATTTCCGTAACCTTTTTCGCCGTCGAAAAACCGGGTAAAAATAAAAATTCAAACAGTTCCGCCCTGCTGAGATGCCTGGCCATATCCTGCGTTACATAGCCTTTTTCAACCACTTTGCCGCGCAGAGATTCCGGATTGATTCCCCGGCCGTCATCGGAAAGGGTGATATTCAACATGCCCGCCATGTGCCTGGCTTCAAGCGTCAGCCTGCCCTCTTGTGGTTTTCCTGCAGTTTCCCGCTCCGCAGGCGTCTCCAATCCGTGATCAACGGCATTACGGATCAAATGAGAAAGAGGCGCCTCAAGCTTTTCCAGAATATCCCGATCCACGGGTGTGGATGCACCGGCAATTTCAAAATGAACCTTTTTCCCGGTTTCTTTGGCCAAATCACGAACCATCCGGGGAAATCCGTGCAACCCATCAGAAAATGGCACCATCCGGCTGCTGATCACTTCAGCATAAAGACGATGAGCCAGATGCTCCAGGCGGCGGGAATAACGTTCAAATCGCACAACATTTCGGGCGGAGTCATCCTGGGCATCTCCGAGGCGATTCAAGACCTCCTGAAGAGTTTCCGGATCTGCTGTTTCATTTCCGTTGGCCTCTAAAAGGAGCTTCAAAGGCTTTTCCAGATCAAAAAGCCCGTTTTTCATGGCCAGCAGATCATCGTAAAAGGTTTTTACGGATTGCGCCTGCACAAGACACTCACCCGCCAACCCCATCAGACGATTCATATTTTCAGCCATCACGCGAACCAGCCCCGGTTCCGCCTTTTCCTGACATTCCTTAAAACGATCCGACATTCGCCGGGCAAAAGGTGCTGGTGCTGATTTTATCGGAGACAGACCGGATGTTTCAGAGGACTGGGCCGAAAGCATTTTTTCGGCGGAAGATAAAGGCTGAACCGTCTCGCCGGATTCTCCGCAAGAAGATGGAATGGGCGGTTCAGAGACTTTTGGGGCAGTACGAACTTTTCCCGAATTCAGAAAGTCGCGCAGATCTTCCGACATCGCCTGAATTTCATCTGTGCGGCGCTCTAAAGCGCCGGAAATATCTGTGACATTCATCCGGGAAAGAGCCACAAACAGATCGTTGCTCTTTAAAAGACAGTCCACCGCCTCTCCGGTAAGAGAACGCACTCCCTGCATGGCGGCGGATAAGACATCCTCCATGGCATGCGCCAGCGTCACTGCCGGAGAAAGCCCGACAATCCGCGCCGCCCCCTTTATCGAGTGCGCTGCACGCATCAGCGGCTCCATGTCCTTCGGTGAAGCGTTCCGTTCGGCTGCTACGAGGCCCGCCTCCAATGTTCGCGTGTTGTTTTCCAACTCGACGCGGAATAAATCCAGCATCATCGGATCCGAACCCGTTTTCGGGGAATCCCCGTTTTTCGGTTTCAAAACGGACACGGATGGTGTTTTTTGAGTAGAAACCACCGTTACAGCCACATGTTCCCCCAAAGCGGCAGGTGCGGATGGCTTTGGTATGGGGGCCTTCTTCACACCTTCGCCTCCCGAATCCGGTAGTTTACGGAGTTGCCCGACCATATCCTGAATTTCATCACCCCGATCAGACAGAGCACCGGGTAAAGAAGCGACATCCAGCCGGGAAAGAGCCGCAAGCAGATCGTTGCTCTTTAAAAGACAATCAATCGCCTCACCGGTAAGAGGACGCACTCCCTGCATGGCGGCGGATAAGACATCCTCCATGGCATGCGCCAGCGTCACCGCCTGAGAAAGCCCGACAATCCGCGCCGCCCCTTTTATTGAGTGGGCCGCGCGCATCAGGGGTTCAATTTTCTCCGGCGAACCGTTACGTTCAACCGCGACCAGCCCCATATCCAATGTGCGGGTATTGGTTTCCAACTCGACACGGAACAAATCCAGCATCATTGGATCGATTGGAATCGTTTTATCTGCGGCTGTCATGATGAAAGACTCCTGAGCATCGCCGGGAAAAACTGATCCTCGTCCAGAAGACCGACATTGTGCCCCTTCAACGTAAAGATCCCTCTGGTTAACGCCCGCGCAGAACGGGAAAGCGTGGCCGGAGTCTCCCGAATATCTTCAGGAGCAATCCTTTCAACACCGAAAATTTCATTCACGGCAAAAACAAAACGGTTTCCCTCCCGGCTGACCACAACCATCCGCTCAAACGTGTTATTGCCCGTCGGCTTCCCCTCCACTTGTACGGTCAAATCCAGAAGCTCCGAAGCGGAAATACACAAAAGCAAATCTCCGTTGACATTGACCACTCCCCGGAAAACCCGGTTCGTTTTCAGGGGAATCATGTGCACGGGCAGGTTTTCCAATGTCTCCTGAAAAAAGGTCGTTTTGAGGGCAAATCTTTCCTCTTGCAAACGAAACGCCATAATCGATATCGTCCCCAGATTCACTTTCTGTTTCTGCCTGGCCATGAAGACCGCCCGATCCTCCGGATAGCCGGTTGGCAGATCCCTGTCCAAGATTTCCCGGCTGGCCCGAATATAGACCGGACAATAACAGCAGTGAATCAGATGAAGCAGTTCCCGGCACGACCCATCGCCGAAATTACCTTTTGCTCTCCAGCATTTTTTCAGCGACAACCCGGAATCAGGACTCATAGGACTCCTTTCCTCGCCGCTCGGCTCTCTCACGATAAAGTGCTGCTTTCCGAATGTCTCCCCGGCGCTGAAATAAAAGGCTCACATGAATGAGGCTTTCGTAGTGGCGCGGGTCCAGATAAATCGCCTTTAAAAACCAACTTTCCGCCTGCGCCAGATCGTTGGCTGCTTCAAAAATCATTCCCATAAGACAATAGGCATCAGCCGACGGTCCCGATTCTTCCGTATAAGCCCGGCAAATACGGATAGCTTGTTCCAGCTCTCCCTTATCCGCCAGACGGCGAGCTTCCAGAAGTTTCGTTTCATAACATCCTGGCGCCTTTTTTTCCTTCTGGTCTTGTGGATCGGAGAGCAAATCGGTCCGGACCTCTCCGGTAGCTTCGGCTGGAATCTCAACTCTCACCTGATTCTCACGACCGTTTTCTCGCACTTTGAAGACAGGTGCTCTCTCTTCCAGAAAAACCGCCGGATAATGTTTGGACGGATTGGGCTTGGACAGACCAAAGGATCTTTCGCTCCGGATCGGGAGATAGCCATTGCGCTGCCAGAAAACCATTTCCGAATGGCCGGTGAAAAGAAGTCCGCCGGGAATCAAAAGACGATCAAGAGATTGAAAAACCCTTTTGCGAATCTCCTCTGTAAGATAGATAAGAAAATTCCGGCAAAAAATGATGTGATAGGGTCCATGACTTTCCGGAAAACCGGGTAAGATCAGATTTTCTCTCATAAACTTCACTTGGCGCACGACCTGCCCGGTCACTTGCTTTCCTTTTTCCTGATCCAGAAAATACGTTCTGTATTTTTCGCCGATCGGCTCACGAAAAGAATTACGACCATAAACGGCATTGCGGGCAAGATCCAGTGATCTGAAACTGACATCAACAGCATCGACACAAAAAGCGCCGGGCGGCAAACCTGCCTGAAAAAGAGCCATCACGATGGAGTAAGGTTCTTCTCCAGTGGAACAGGGTGCGGAAAGAACAGAAAGAACCTCTCGGGGAGCAAGAGACGCAATGCATTTCCGGGCATACTGGATCAGATAGTCGAATGGACCCTTATCTCGAAAAAACCAGGTTTCTCCCACGACAATCTCGTCAATCAGCTTTTGCCTGTGCTCTTCGGAGATTTGAAAAAGCTTTTCATAATCGTTCAGATGAGATATTTTGTTTCGGTTCATCAGCCTCCGGATCGCCAGAGCAGCGCCATTTTTCACGGTGGATGTCTGCTCCATGCCCAGCGTTTCCTGGAGGTATTCTTCAATGATCCGCGGAAGATTCATTTGGAGATGACCTCGGGCGGAAAAAGGGAAAACAGAAGATCGCGGGTTAGAAGTTTCTCAATTTCAATCATCTGAACGGAACCCCGCTCGTCAAATAAAATATCACCAAGATACGGCGCACCGCTCACGGAAACTACAGGCGCCTGAAGGTCCGATGGCCGGAAGCGAATCATTTCCGTCATCGATTCGGCCATCATGCCCAGAACATGCAAGCGCCCGTCGTCGCCTTCATGAGACAAAAGAACAATACGCGTACTCATCCTTTCTTTCGATAGTTTACCCGTTAACAGAAATGTCAAATCAATGACTGGCGTCAGCAGTCCCCGGTAATTAAACGTTCCCGCCACTTCCTGAGCCGCATGAGGAATTCTGCGCAGCCGGATAAAGGGCGCCACTTCAATTACTTTGGTAATGTTAATACCATAGCGATCTCCTCCGGCCTGAAATTGAAGCATCAACATGCAGTTGCCCTTTTTTAGGAAGCGCTGACCCGGAAACGCGCAACCTCACTTTGAAGTCCCTGAATCGCTTCGTTGAGCTGCTCGGTGGCCTGCTTGAACTCATGAAGGGATTCCTTGGTTTGTTCAGCGGCCATGGATAACTGTCCCATTGCTTCGCTGATTTGTTGAGCTCCCTGGAATTGACCGTGCATCCCTTCCTTCACGGAAGTAAACTGCGGCCCGTGAGCCCGAACCTGATCAATGATCCTGGCCAGTTGGCCGGTTTGCGTAACAACGGTTTCCACACCCCTGCGCACTTCGTCGGCAAATTTGTCCATTTCCATGACCCCGGACGAGACGGAAGTCTGCATTTCCGCCACCACATGGGAAATGTCCTGCGTGGCCATCGCAGTCTGATCGGCCAGACGGCTGATTTCCCTCGCAACAACGGAAAACCCCCGGCCAAACTCACCTGCTTTTTCGGCTTCGATAGCCGCGTTGAGGGAAAGCAGGTTGGTCTGATCGGAAATCTTGTTGATCGCAGTGACTACATTGGATATTTTATTGGCTCTGTCGTTAATTACCGACAGCTTAGAGGAAATGGACGCGGTGGCCTTCATCAATCCGCGCATCACTCCCTCCATGCGGGTCAGATCTGTTCGTCCTGATTCAGCCATGCTGATCGTGTCATTGAGAGATGCGTTCACACCATCCATCGTCCGGTTGAGCTCTTCGGCTGTGGCGGAGATTTCCCGACTGGTAGCCGAAACCTGGGTTGTCGATGCGGCTTGTTCTGAAACCGTGGCTTCCAGTTCCCGGGCCGACGCGGCAATCTCCGTAGCGGAAGTGGTCACCTGAATGCCTGAACGATGAACCTGCCCGATTAAGGAATCCAGATTACCCGTCATGGTGTTGAAAGCTCGCAGCATCTCGCCCGTTTCATCACGGGAGCGTAAAATGCCCTCCGCCTCCGCATTGGCCAAATCCTCTCTGGCGGATTGCAGATCGCCTTCGGCGATCTTCCCGGCCAGATTTGTCGCCAGATCTACGGGGTGAATCAAACGTCGCCCCACCAGCACCGCCAGAAGCGCCACCAGCGCCATGGTCAATCCTCCGTAAAACACGATGCGGAGGAAAAGAGTCTTGATGATTTCTTTAACCCGATCAATAGGCTGAAAATAGTCGTCTTCGTAAGACGTTGCCACAATGACCCAGTCAAACGGCTCAAAGTAGAGAGTCGCGGCGATCTTTTTCCGGGGTTGAGAATCGCCCGGATTCTGCCACATATAGGTGTGATAGAAAATATCCCCTTTGGGACGCCCGATGGCATTGTTGATCAAGGTTTGGGACACCAGATTGCCATGAATGTCCTTGAGATTCCAAATATTTTCATTATCTCGGGCACCGTCCTTGGAAATAATGTAATGACCGCGGTGTTGTCCTTTCCCCCCCAGGATACTGACATAGCCGGTTTTTCCCACTTTGATGCCCAGGATCGCTTTTCTAAGCGAGGAGACCGCCTCAAGCTTCTCGCCGACATAAAACATGCCGATCACACGACCGGACTGGTCTTTCAAAGGTTCGTAGGCCGTCAGATACCAGGCATTCACGACATAGGCCAGCCCTCGATAGGATTGTCCCTGTAAAACAGCGGACACGACCGCATTAACTTTTCCATCCGGATCGTATGCGGGAATGTAGGTTCCTATGGCGCGCCTTCCATCAAGATCCTTGACATTGGTCGCCACACGCAACATATCCCCTGCATCATTCATCCTTTGAAAAATGGTGCTGGTCACACCGACGAGCCGCTCGACATCATCCACAATAGGCGAGGATATCGCCGCGCTTCTGTTTTGTCCCAGCCAGGAGCCCCCGGCCATCATTTTTGGCAGCGTAACTTTTACAGACTGCCTGCTTACTTGATTGATGGCTTCCCATTCCACGGATTCTCGAACCAGTTCAATGCCTCCATGTTTTCGGATACTGTCTCTGGCCACATTCAGGTCAAAGTTAATATTCTGCTGAATTAAATCGTTGGCGGTTTCGCAGGTCCCATAAACATCACGGGCAATCTGGGCAACATTAGCCATGGCCTGCTCGCCCAACTCCTTGGCGGTTAAACTCGATACGGATGATTGAAACCTCCCGACCAGAAAGATCATGACCAAAACAGGCAAAATGGCGGCCACAATGGCCAGCAGAGTGATTTTTCTCTTCAGGTTCAGCTTCATCATGACGATGTTTCCTTTCACTTCATAAATCATTTTGAAGGGCGGAATCCACCCTTTGAGGTTACCAAAACCGCTCTACAGCGCAGCGGCGGAAGTATAGGCAATGCCAACCTGTCTGTCAATCAAAAGCTTCACATCAAAAGGCAACACCCATCCGCCGAAAATCGGCAAATACAGGCTATCCATACCCGAAACAGGGGAAACGGGAACCATTATCCTTCTGTCAGTGGATTCATGAAGACGATTACCGATAGCATTACATGAAGTTATGTGTCATAATACAAAAAAGGGGATTCTGGATTCGACCGAAATGCAGAATTGTTCCATTATTACATAATCATTATTCATATAGAGGACTTGCATACCTATGACCCTCAAATTCGACATGAACGACGCCGAAAAAGGAAGCAGCGATTCAGAAAGCCAGACAGGCAAAGGCAAGAAGACGGTCTCATCGTTCTGCACGAACGAGGATTTGGATCAACTGATGATCCAAACCATTCCGGATATGATTGTTCGAATGGACCTTCAGGGAAAAATACGGTTTGCCAACGATTATACGATTGAGGTCAGCGGTTATCTTTGGGATGAAATGGCGGGCCGCAGCATGCTCATGTTTGTGGCCCCGGAAGACCACGATCGTTTTGTACAATATCTATCCCTTCTTACGGATTCCCTGCCCGATCCGTTTGAATATCAGATGCTCACGAAAGATGGAAGAAAAGTTCCCTTTGAAGCTCATGGAAATGTTTTAATAGATGAACATGGAAAGTCATTCGGCCTGGTTGTGGTTTGTCGCAACATCGGTCATCGCAAACCTCTGGAAACCATTTTTTTAAAAAACGAACCCTGTCTGGCCAATATCGACGGAATTCTGTCGAACATCAACGATCGGAAACAAACCGTACTGGAACTCCAGGCATGGATGCACCGCTATGAGCTAATTGTGTCCGCCTCCGGTCAGGTCGCTTACGAGTACATCCTTTCCAGCGGACAAATCAACTGGGGTTGCAGCATAAAAGCCGTGCTGGGATATTCTCCCGAAGAAATTAGCGGCGGCATTGCCCAGTGGACAGAGTTGCTACATCCAAAAGACAGAGAAGCGACGCTCAACGAACTGGACAAGGCTGAAAAAGCCTGCGCTTATTGGGACGCCCATTACAGAATGCGTCATAAAAAGGGAAATTATATCTGGATCAGAGATCGCGGATTCTTTCTACCGGACAAGGACGGCCGGGCTTATTGTCAGCTTGGCATGCTGGAAGATATTAACGACCGCATCCTTGCGGAAACAGAACGAGACAAGCTCATTTCAGAACTTCAGCAGGCCATGTCCGAAGTCAAAACCTTAAGCGGTCTTCTGCCAATTTGTTCTTCATGCAAGAAAATCCGTAATGATGAGGGATACTGGGAAGGAATAGAAAAATTCATCAGTGAGCGATCGGAAGCTGAATTCAGCCATGGAATTTGTCCCAACTGCAGAAATAAAATATTTCCGGAGAGTCAGGCAGAAAAACTAGCAAATCCTGAAAAGCAGATCGCTGTTTTGCTGGTAGACGACGAGGAAGACTTCCGGATTCTTTTCATCCGTCAAGTGAAGCGGATTTTCAAGGATTACGAACTGACATTTTTTGAAGCAAGAAATGGAGAAGAGGCTCTGGATTTGCTGAAAAGCGGTGTCAAACCATCTCTGATCGTTCTGGATTACGTCATGCCCAGGGTAAACGGAACAGAACTGCTTCGTATCATTGATTGCGAACACAGCGACCTTTATTCTGTTCCCCGCATTATGATCAGTGGATATTGTGGAGAGCAAGTAAAACAAGACGTTGCAGAATTACGGTGTTCATTTCTGGAAAAAACGCTTCACGGCAGGGCTTTTTTTCAGCAGATCAGCCGGGAGATGGCCAATAAACTCAATTTGTCCCTGTAGCAAATGCCCGCTTCAAATTGATCCGTGTTTCCGGCGCCAACCAAAATCGGGTTCTTTCAGGAAAATGGAAAAACGTCCCAGACTTACAAACGATGGAATGAAGCGCAAAACCATGTTCGTTTCTTGTCCTGAAAATCATTTTGAGGAAATCCCGCATGTCCTTATCCGATTGTCGAAATAACGCTAAAACAAGCATGATGGCCGCTTTACTGCTTCTGGCCGTCGTCTTGTTCATTCCGGTATCGGCTTTAGCCTGCTCCTGTGTTTGGAAGGGGCCTTTTCTTGTCGCGGCAAAAGACGCCCCTTTGATTGTCATTGGGAAAATCATCCGCCATCATCCGGGGAAATCCCCAGTTATGGATATTCTGGTTCTGGATATCCTCAAAGGCGCCCTTCTGGATTCGGGATTGACCGTTGCCATGGGAGACGGCATGCATTGCCGTCCTTCCATGGATGCTTTTCCTGTAGGCACCCAATGGATTCTGGCAATAAACGGTCAAGGAGCAAAACCTGGAAACGGCTGGGCCATATCGCACTGCGGTGAATATTGGCTTCGCCTGGACAAAGATGAGGTCATCGGCAGCATCGACGGAGAAATGAACCAGGTCAAGAAAATGCCTCTGAAGCAGTTGAAACAAAAATTCCTTTATCCCCGGTTCAGCGAGACGTTTTCCGACCGGGTTAGAAATGGCAAACCTTTTCGCCGTCCGTTCGGTTCGCGCTTTACATTTGTTCTGGAACCCATGCCGAATGGATGGCAAATATCGATTCGGGAATCTGGGCGCAGTGATGACTTGTCCCGTTTAACCCCTCCTTTTCATTTTGCTCCCAATCCCCGAGAAATTGAAGGCTGGCACCTTTTGAAAAATCCCTCCGTCTGCACCACCCGTCCCTACCAGGCTGATGCTGGCCCCTCAAATCCCCGAAAATTCATTTTTTCGCCTGAAGTGGGCAAAAGCATTCCATTTCTTTCTGGAATACAAAGCGATGATGTTGAAAAGGTGGAACAATTTGGCCGTGGAACATTAAAAATCGAAAAATTTGACCTGTCAGACAGGGAAAACGGTTGCCCCAAAATTGAAGAGATGACTTTTTCCGTCCATCTTGAAGGAGGATATTAATGTCCATACATAGCCATTATCAAAAGACCGGCTCCTTGAGCAAATTCTTCGCCGCATGGCCGGTTTTGTTCGTGCTTTGGTTCTTCTTTGCGGCAGTCCCTCCTGCTTTTTCCTTTTTTCAATCGGATGTCCAATGGCATCCGGAAGGCAAAAAGATAGCGCGCCTTACAGAAGTAAACCCCGGCGAACATCCCGAAATCATGAAGAAACTGGTCAACCTTCCCTATGTTCAAAGCAAAACGATTTTTCCCGAAAAAAAGGGCCTGGGTCAAGGAGGTTTTCCTCTGGCCGTAACGGATATTCCGGACTCGGATTTGAAAGCGGGTTTGTTTATCCGTGATCCGGACACTCGCCATGGCTTTATTTTCCATGCAGACATGACGCGCTCAAGCCCCTTTGAACTGACCGGAGAAGCCCCCCAATACATTCAGTCTTTGAGTTTTCCCACTGCAAATATCCTGATGGTTTCCGGAAATCTTCCTGCCGAAAAGGGGATCTTCAGAAAGGGACTCTTTCAGTATGACTGGCAAAGCAAAAAACTGTTCACCATTTTAAGCCGGGACCTGTTCTACAACCCGGCATCTTACTGTTTTGACAAATCCTCAGGATTGACCATTTTCCATGAAGGACGCAAATGGATTTCCATCAACATAGAACGTCCCCGGAACACCGTCATGGTCTATTTCAGCGCTACTCATCCTTTCGGGACAGAACTGTTTCGCATGAGCTATGACACAGGGGCTGTGAAAAAAGTATACCCAGCGGATCAGAAAACGTTTTATTTCCTGACGGAAAGAGATTTCCTGCTCCTCGATACCTCACGGAGATTATGGAAACTATCGCTTCCGTAATCTCCGGAGGGCGCGTCTTCCTACCCTTTACCGCCAACAATCGCGGTCAGAGACAAAACGTGCTGATTCAGATTTTCCACCTGTTGGTTCATTTTCTCCGATGCCGACGAGGAATGTTCGGCATAAACAGCGGATGATTGAGTGACTTTGTCAATATCAATAATCGCCGTATTGATGTTCTCAATTCCTTCAGCCTGTTCCTTGGACGCCGTTGCAATTTCTTCAACAATTTGATTGATTTTTTCCGAAAACGCGATGTTGTGCTTGAATGCTTCCTGGGTGGCATTGGTCAGATCCCGTCCGTTTTGCACGGCTTTGATCGTGTTCTCAATGAGTTCACTGGTGTTTTTTGCCGCCTCCGCCGAACGCATCGCCAGATTGCGAACTTCATCGGCGACAACGGCAAAACCCGCTCCCGCCTCGCCGGCACGCGCGGCCTCCACTGCGGCATTGAGCGCCAAAAGATTGGTTTGAAACGCGATTTCATCGATCGTCTTGATAATCTTGCCCGTTTCCTCCGACGACCTGGAAATCTCGGCAATGGCCCGGGTCATATCATCCATATGGTGATTGACTTTGTCGATAATCCGTTCCGACTCCTTCATCATTCCCTGAGCCTGAAAGGCATTGTCCGCATTTTGCTTCGTCATGGAAAGCAGTTCTTCCAGAGAGGCGGATGTTTCTTCCACGGATGACGCTTGCGAATTTGCGCCATCTGCCACTTTCATAGATGCGGCCGATACATCCGCCGCTGCGCCGGATACCAATCCTGCACTTTCCGAAAGACCGTCAATAACTCCGACAATCGGGGTGACCGTCGAGGTGTAGATAAAATAGCCCAGCGAAAAGACAATCATAAAGCCAATGGCGCCGAATATCATGATCCTGATGGAAATGGCTTTCACCACTTCGTCATAATGTGTGTTCGGAATACCGACAAACAGCATACCGATGATGTCGCCTTTTTCATTTTGAATTGGTTCATATGCCGTCTGATTCCAGACCCCGACGACTTTTGCCTTGCCGATATACCGACTGCCGCCCTTCAGCACGGTTTCAATAATATTTTCAGCCGCTTTTGTACCTGTCGCCCGCTCGCCGGTTTCTTTTTTCACGTTAGTGGAAATTCTGGTGTCTGCCATGAAAATCGTGACATTATCTCCTGTGCTATTGCCGATAATATCCACCATTTCAAAATTATCATTGACCTGTGTATCTCCCTTGAACAGTTTTCCGTCCTGAATTTTCCACTGCCCGGGATATTTGTGATCGATATAGGTTTTGGACATGGCCAGATCGCCTATCAGTTTTTCCTGGGCCGTTGCAATCACCTTGCTTTGCACGGTCAATAGGGTCACAGCACCAATGACAAAAAAAGTAACGGTTGTCACGGCCAATACGAACAACAATTTTGACTTCAACTTCATGGTTTTCATTTCTTTTCTCCAAGGATCAAGGATAATTCGCTCTATGCGTCTTTAAATAACGATCTGCCATTTTTCTTAAAACGTCGCCCAGCTGATGAAGATCACTCTCTGAAGATACAATAAAACGAGGCTGCAATTCGTATGCTTTTTCAAGAACATCTGGTTGACTACCCGCCAGAACGAGCACGATTTCCAATTCAACAAGAACATCTTTCAGAAAAATCAGCTCCATCAGATCCGCACGTTTAGAAACGTGTAAGACAGCAACACTGATATCCAACAAGGGGCGTTGTATTCTGTCGATTAATTGATCGATGGAAGAAAATGTTTCAATCTTCTGATCAGGAATGGCTTTTTGAACGATCAGTAAGAGTTCTACTCCCATTTCGACTTTTTGCGGTAAATAGACGACTACTGCCATATTTTCATCTCTTGCAATAGATTGACTCTTTCAAACCAATCCAGTCCTTAGCAAAACACATGCCATAGGATCATTTTAACATTGTTACAGAATATCGAATATTTAGACGGAATAAGCGGAGGGTTTGGAATCTTTTTTGTCTGGAATATTCAGATTTATCTGGTTTTTCCAGACAAAATAAATCCCAGGATGGAAAAGTGCTTTTTGTTCATCAAGTGATCTTTATTTGATGCTTTTTCATAATCTCATATAAACGGGCACGGCAGACACCGGATATTTTACAGGCCGTTTCAATGTCGCCCTTGCTGGTGGACATCAATTGCTGCAAGTATTGTTTTTCCGCCCTGGCATAAGTATCGTTACGAAAATCCTTCAACCGCGAAAGTTTTTCCGGCATCACATCCCCCGAAGGCGTTTCATCGGATAATTCCTTAAATCCTTTTGATTTTGCCAGTTTGACGCGAATGGCGCTGGGTAGGTGCATTGGAAAAAGTGTCGGCAAGGACGAAGCCGCTGCAATGGCTCTTTCAATGGCATTGACCAGTTCCCGGACATTTCCCGGCCATTCATAGGAAAGCAATGCTTCTTCAAAATCGGGTGAAAATTTTTTCGGTTCCATATGACTGCGTTTGCAAATTCTTGCCGTGTGATACGCGGCAATATCGATAAGATCACTCAAATGATTTCGCAAAGGAGGAACTTCCAGTGAAATGGAACGAATACGAAACAGAAGATCTTGTCGAAAAAGACCCTGTTCCACCAATTGCTCCAGGTTTCGATTTGTAGCCGCAATGAGACGAAAATCACTGGCAAGCTGCCGAACGGCGCCCAAAGGTCGAAATCGGTGATCCTGAAGAACACGCAAGAAACCTTTCTGAATGACAAGAGGAAGTTCACCAATTTCGTCTAAAAATAGCGTGCCGCCGTGAGCCTGCAGGATGAGACCTTCACGACGTTGATCCGCCCCGGTAAAAGCGCCTTTTTCATATCCGAAAAGCGTGCTTTCCGTTAGATTTTGCGTCAGTGCCGCACAATCCACAATCACAAAACTGCCGCCGGAACGAATACTGTTTTCGTGGATCGCCTTGGCAAAGAGTTCCTTGCCTGTTCCCGTTTCTCCGGTGATTAAAACATTGGCATCACAAGATGCGGCTTCGGCAAGCAACTCATAACAAGCTTTCATGGACAAACTGTTACCGATGAGACCTCCCATCTTCAAATTCAGGATGGGTTTCTTCTTCAGTTTTTCTTCACGATACTGTAATGCACGGATCAAGGGAAGGATCATGGTACTGATCGATGAAGGCTTTTGAATGTAATCCCAGGCTCCGCTTTTTATCGCCAGTTCCGCGCCGTTGGCTGTTCCTGCCCCTGTGACAATAATCACTTCAGGCGCCGACGCTGTGTGATGGATCTCGGATAGTTTTTCCAACCCGTTGCCGTCCGGCAAGACCACATCCAGCAAGACCACATCATAAGAGCCTTGGGACACACATTGCATTCCCGACTTCAAGCTGTAAGCATAGTCAACCTGGTGTCCACCATCCGTCAAAGCGCTGGTCAGCAGTTCACAAAACAACTTGTCATCATCCACAATTAAAATTTTTGCCATTTCATCACCATCTGCAATTTTAACGATTCAATAAGCGCCGAACCAAGATTCCCAAATCCCGCATTGAAACGGGCTTGGCAACCAGTTCACGGATGTTTAATTTACGGGCTTTCTCTAAATGGATGGCGTCACTGTATCCCGTACACAATATGATCGGCAGATTTGGACGAATCGTCAAAAATGAACGGGCAAGATCAGCCCCGGTCATCTCGGGCATAGTCATGTCCGTAATCACCAAATCGAAAGCTTCGGGAGTTCTCTGAAATAATGTTAGTGCCTCAATGCTGCTGACGGTAGAAGTAATTTGGTATCCCTTGGACTGAAAAAAAGCCTGTGCCAGAACCACCAGAGATTCTTCATCATCGATAAAAAGAATTCTTTCATTTCCACGCGGATCAAGATCTTCTTCCTCTGTTGTCTCTTGATAGGCTTCCCGATGAATGGACGGCAAATAAATCACAAAAGTTGCACCCTTTCCAAGGGAACTTTGCACGTCCACGGCCCCGCCGCAACTTTTGACAATCCCGTAGACCACAGACAATCCCAGCCCTGTGCCTTCATTTGGTTTTTTGGTGGTAAAAAAAGGATCAAATATTTTGTCTTGGATCGCGGAGTCGATTCCCTGTCCTGTATCCCGGATAGACAATTGAATATAAGATCCGGTTTGCAAATCAGGATGAGGAGGCATCGAGGAATGGGTAATTTGAAGATTGGAAAGATGAATGTCTATAAAACCGCCTTTCTCCTTCATAGCGTATGCGGCATTGGTACACAGGTTCATCATAATCTGATGAATCTGTGTCGGATCAGCCAGCACGGTGGTTTGTTCGTCGGTGATTTCCTGTCTGATCTCGATGGTTGAAGGCAATGTGGCGCGAAGCAATGTCAGGGCTTCCTGGATAATGAAACGGATATCCACGGGATATTTTTCCTGTTCCTTCTGGCGGCTGAAGGATAGAATCTGACTGACCAAATGCTTCGCCCGATCACAGGACTGCAATACGCGATCATGATATTTTCTCCTGATGTTCTCACGGGTTTCTTTATTGGCCATCTCCGTAAAGCCGATCATTGACGCCAAAATATTATTGAAATCATGGGCGATTCCTCCGGCCAGCGAACCGATGGCTTCCATTTTCTGCGCCTGCCGCAACAGATATTCAAGATGCCTGCGCTTGGTAACATCCTGAATCGTCCCTTCGTAATAACGCGTCTTTCCCGAACCGTCACAGACGGAACAGCCAGACACATCCACCCAAACCGAATGACCGTCCTTTCTCAAAAGCTCCACTTCCGCTCCCTGAACGGTTCCGAATTTATGAATCTGAATGGATAAAGTTTTGTAGTCTTGATGGTTTACATAGATTTGCCGGCCAATATCCGTGATCGTCTCGAGAACATCTTCCGGAGAATCATACCCAAGAATACGGGCAAATGCGGGGTTGACACTGATAATCTTCCCCTCCGGTGTTACTTGAAAAATGCCCATCACGGCATTGTCAAAAATGCCCTTGTATTTATCTTCCGCCTTTTTACGGTCGGTAATGTCGCGGATCGATTCAATGGCGCCGGCAATGCTCCCTTTCGAGTCTCTTAAAATGCCTGCTGTGACGGACAGATATACTTCTCCCCCCTTGAGGACAGGCACGTAGGCTTCGCCATGCATAACGGTATCTTTTCTTTCTACGCTGGTATATTTAACTTCCATTTCTTCAGAATGCTGTAAAACAAGATCAATCAAAATCGGTCGTCTTTCACCGTAAAAAGGAAGGGCATATTCATAGTTTCCCTTGCCCAGCATATCTGACGCCCCTACCCCGGTCATCTGTTCAATCGCTTTGTTCCAGGCAATCACTTTTCCCTGCGCATCAATGACCAAAGTAGCATCCGGCAGATAATCAAGAATTTGATCCAACCGTTTGTGCGCCTCCAGAAGGTCTTCCTTGGTTTTCTTCAAGTTCATCAGTTGGCGTTTGGTTTTCTGTTGATCAGTCATAAGAAAAGGATATTGGAGTCGGGTATAACGTTACATGAGCGACATGTCTTCGGCGGCCCTCATCAGATCTTCCCGAAATTTGGGATGAGCAATACTGATCAGGGCCAGCGCCCGTGCTCTCGTCGATTTTCCCTTGAGATTCACGATGCCGTACTCTGTTGCAACATAGTGAACATCCATTCTGGGCGTTGTGACCATGGTTCCTTCCGGAAATTTACTGACAATACGTGATATATCATCATTCTTCGCCGTGGAATACAAAACCAGAATGGCCTTGCCGTCTGGTGAATCGTAGGCGCCGCGGACAAAATCGAGCTGTCCTCCGGTTCCGCTGTATTGGCGTCCCTCCAAAAATTCCGCATTGCACTGACCCAGCAGATCAATCTGCAAAACGGCATTGATAGCGGTCATCCGGTGATTTTGAGCAATGATTCCCGGATTCATGACATAGGAGCTGGGATAATTTTCAAAGCTTCTGTCGCCGTTGAGAACATCCAGCGTCGTCTTAGCGCCGTACGCTAGAGAAAAAATATGTTTCCCCTGATGAATATTTTTATAATATCCTGTTATTATTCCTTTTTTTATCAACTCCACCATACCGGGACACAAAAGTTCCGTATGAATCCCCAAATGCTGATGCCCTTCCAGATAGGGCGTAATGGCATTGGGCAGAGTGCCGATACCCAACTGAATCACCGCTTTGTCCGGCACATATTCGGCGACAATTTTACCGATCACCGAGTCCAGTGGATTGGGTTCGGCAGGTAAAATCTCCTGTAAAGGAACGGTATTTTCAACAATCAGAGACACTTCGGATACGTGAATCAGAGCGTCTCCATACACGAAAGGCATATTCGCATTGACTTCCACCATGAGCGTTTTGGCCGCATTTGCCAGAGCGGAAATATATCCATTGCAGGGACCGAAACTGAAATACCCTTCTTCATTCATGGGAGAAACGGTGGTGATGATTACGTCGATCTCCATCGTTTCCATCACAATTTTCGGGATTTGATGAAGGTAGGCAGGAACATATTGCGTCAGCCCCACACGAACCATCTTTCGGGAAGCTTCACTGACAAACCAACTGTAGGAATCAATGATATCAGCAATATCGGGGCTGCCCATCGTCTGAGCAAAATGCTTCTGAGCGTTAAACGTGTATACTTTGACATGGCTCAAGTCATTGGCCCGAGCCCGGGCGGCAATAGCCTCCATTAATCCGGGAGGTTCGGCAACGGTAAGCCCGTGAATAATAGTGTCCCCGTCTTTTAAGGCTTTCGCAGCCTGTTCAAAAGACACCAGCTTGCTTTGATATTCCCTAAGAAATTCCTTCATTGTTCATATTTCCCATTTGGACGACCTTTTCATTATCTTTCTTGTTCAATCCTTGCAAGAGGAATGTTGGGCCGATGGAATTTGTTTATTATTGAAGACAAATATGATATGGAACTTTCAACACTATAGTGATGTCCAACAGACAGGCCAATATGTCAGCCATAAAAAATCTGATACAAAAAACCAATCCACAAAAAATCGCCACTCAATACCTTTTGTTCCTCATTCCCGCCATTTCCGTACTGTTCATCGTTTTCGGCATCGTCGTCTATTATCTCGGCAAGCCGGAAGCCATCGCCACTAACCGTGAACTGGCTGAAATCGTCGCAAAAAAAACAAACCAGGCGTTGATGCGCTGGATTGAAGAGCAGATTCGCACCGCCCAGATGATTTCTCAGGACCCCCGGGTCATCGAAGCTTGCGCATCGCCCCTGGACCCGCAAAAGCGCGAGGCTGCACAGAAATTCCTTCTGGAAATGCACAAGCTCCACCCTTACTACGAAAATATTCCCTTAGCGATCAAACTTGCTGACGGCCAGACGATCTCTTTCAATGTCCGGGGAGAAAAAAAAGTTATCGGAAACGGTAATTTTTTTATCGATACGGTAGAAGGGAAAACCATCGGCAAATGCGGCCCTCAATTCAGCTACATCAAAAATGTCTTTTCTGGAAAACCTTATTTCATCAGCGAGGTTTACCCCAGTATTTTGCGGGGAAACCCCATTTTCGTCGTGGCCACTCCGATTGAACGTAACGGCGTCATTCTGGGCGCTACCATTGTCGCTCCCCGAATGGATTATTTCACCGAGTTTTTTGTTGAAAAATCCGTCATCGGCACAACTGGCTACCTGCTGATGATTGATCACGACGGCATGATTATTTCCCATCCACAGAAAACATTGATCTTGAATCCCCAAAGCAGGGAGCTGATTAAATCGATTATGGAAAAAATCAGTTCTGGTGAATCGTACTTTTTCTCCGATTTCGCAGGCACACATAAAGTCTATTATGTAGAGAAAATGACCACCGAGCAATTCCACATGGAGGATAGCTGGTATATTATCTTCTGCCGCAACTATGATGAGGTTCTCTCCGGAATCTTCGCCTTCATTTTTAAAACCTTTATCAGCATGCTGGTTATCGCCATAGCGGTCGCTCTGCTGGTTTATATGCTTACCCGAAATCTTGTCGCCAAACCTCTGAACAAACTGACAGAAGCTTCAGAAAGCGTGGCGGACGGAAATCTGCTGGTTCAAATCGACACGTCCGTCAGTCAAAACGAAGTGGGCATGTTAAGCCGCTCCATCCATAACATGACGGAAAGCCTTCGTGAACAGACGATAAAAATTCGGGAAGCGGTTGACACACTTAACACCACGACCACATCCATTGTATCCGCCTCCAGTATGCAGGAAGAAGCCATGAAAGGACTGGAAGGAAATGTGGCCCAGGTAGGCGTTTCTTCAAAACAGATATCCGTTACCGCTCAGGAACTTGCCAAAACCATGGAAGGCGTTAAAAACGTCGCCCTGGAAGCTTTCAAACTGGCCAATGGAGGACAGGTCAGCCTCTCCGGCATGCAAAGCGCCATGGAAACCCTTTCTCAGGGCGCAGATATTATTTCAGAAAAGCTTGCCTTGATTCAAAAAAAATCAGAAAACATTGACAGCGTCATTGAAACCATAACCAAAATTACAGACCGCACCAATCTTCTTTCACTAAACGCTGCGATTGAAGCCGAAAAAGCGGGAGAATATGGAAGAGGATTTTCCGTTGTCGCCCAGGAAATTGGGCGGCTTGCCGATGAAACGGGCATATCGGCGCTGGATATTTCAGATATTATCCATGAAATGAAAGAATCCGTCGCCGATGGCGTGGCGGAAATGGAACGTTTCCGAGAGGGCGTCACCCGCGGTGTTCATTCCGCGGATGACGCCACGCTGCAGTTATCCCAAGTGATCGATAAAGTGGCCTATCTTACACCTGAATTTGACAAGGTCAACGAAGGAATGCACTTTCAATCCCTCGGTTCCGGACAGATCAGCGAAGCCATGGCTGACCTGAATCTCAGCGCCGTACGAATGACCACCTCCCTGTCGCAGTTCAAGGCTGTCACCGACAGCCTGAATGCCGCCGCCAACAGGCTGATTGCAACGGTGTCCCGCTTCCGGGTGTGATCAGACGGCGTTGATTTTAATAATATTTCCCCGTAATATAATCGCTTAACTGATTAATTAAAAAATCTTTATTGGAAATGATGGATTTCAGAACGTCGCCAATGGAAATTACGCCGACAAATTTTGTTTTTTCAA
Source organism: Smithellaceae bacterium (assembly GCA_035416785.1). GTDB lineage: Bacteria > Desulfobacterota > Syntrophia > Syntrophales > Smithellaceae > UBA8904. The sequence goes on from DAOLNX010000036.1 coordinate 27,755, forward strand.
AAACCGGCAAATGCCGAACATGCTTTCCCGTCATCAAAACCATTGCATCTTCAACCGTCGTATCCGGAGTGACGGAAATTAAATCGGAAGACATGATTTCCTTAACCAGCGTTTCTTTTGACGATTTTCCCTGAAGAATGATTTTCCGGGCATAGTCTCTTTCCGAAACAATTCCCACAACCTTTTTATTCTCCATGACCACCAGAGCGCCGATTTCATTTTCACTCATTTTTTCCAGAGCTTCGTAAACCGTTGCCTTTGGCGAAATAAAGTGAATTTTGTGATCCTTTCCCTTGAGAATATCCTTAACCGAACTCATAACTGCCTCCTTAATGTGATGTTTTCTTGTTTCGTTTGAATTTATTATAATGCAAATCCGGACAAAAAGAAACAGAAAAAGAAAATGCCGCCTGGTTTCCTCAGTTTCCAAGACAGTACTTTTCAATTTCGTCAGCCGCTTTTTTGGCAAATGCCACCGCTTCCACCACCGTTTTCGGCCCTGTAACAATATCGCCGGCCGCAAAAACGCCCTTTGAAGAGGTATGTCCATTTTCATCCGCATCTACCAGGCCTCTCTGTGTTTTTAAAACATTGCTTTCCCGGGTCACTGCGCTTTGCGGTCCCTGTCCGATAGCCACGATGATTGAATCGGCCGGTATTTCCGTAACGCAGCTAAAATCCTCCTCATACAGAGGTCCATTCTCATTTTTCATCACTTTC
>DAOLNX010000037.1:0-5051 GCA_035416785.1 Smithellaceae bacterium
GGACAAAACTTTGCTGCCGACTGTACAGGATAGAAGGGGGCTGCATTTATGGTTTGTCCAGTCTTCCTTTATACAGGTAGCGCTCAAAAAACCGGTTGTAGGAAGTCCATTCGGAATCACTATTGGCGGTGTCGGCGGCGACAAAACTTTGAAACGCATTGAGCTTGGCGTCGAGGTCGTCCATATAGTGAATGACCAAGGCTTCCAAGGTTTTTGGCCGCTTGGGGGATCCATATTCAAATTCACCGTGGTGACTCAAAATAATGTGTCGAAGTTCAAGCGCAAGCCGGGGAGGAAAATCCGGGATGGCCTCGATCTTTTTATTGATCATTTCCACTCCCATGACCAGATGGCCGATCATCCGGCCTTCGTCGCTGTAACTGACCAGGCTGTCATAGGAAAATTCGAAGATTTTACCGATATCATGCAGCATGCCTCCAGCAACAAGAAGATCTCTGTTGAGTTCCGGGTAATGATCCGCTGCGTGATCCAGAAGGCGCACGACGGAAAGCGTGTGCTCAAGCAGGCCGCCCAGATAGATGTGGTGAAATCCTTTAGCCGCGGGTGCGCGCCGGAAAAGCTCTGCTGTCTTTTCATCAAGAAAGAAAGCTTCCAGTAATTTTTTTAAGGGTTCAGATGAAACGGCGCCAATGAAAACGAGAAGTTCCTGAAACATGGTCCGGGTATCCATTTTACTCACCGGCAGGTAATCGGAAGGATCGATATCTTCCAGGGCGCAGGGTTTGATGGTGACGACGGAAATCTGAAGGGCGTTACGGTAGCTCAGCGCCCGGCCTTCGATAAATACAATCTCTCCCTTTTTAAAAACGCGGTCCCACTCTGTGGCATTGTCCCACACCTTGCCGTCCGTTTCGCCAGTTTTGTCTTTCAGGCGGATGTTCAAATAAGCCGAGCCCTTCTGGGAATAGGCAAGGTTTTTTTCCGCGACGAGAAATGATGAGGCGATTTTATCGCCCTGCTTAATGTCTTGCAGGTAGGTTTTTGAAATTTTCAAAGGATTTGCCTTTCTGAAGTATGGATTTATGGATTCGTTTCAGGTTTTTCCCGCAGAATTCGGTGATCGCCGACGCGCACGGTGAGCTTGCTGACATCAAAATATTCCATCAGCGGAATAATGTATTTTCGTGAAAGTCCCGTTAAATCCTTGAATGTTGCCGGTGTAGCCTTGCCGTCTTTGGAAAGCTGTTCTTTGTAATCTTTCCGGAGCTTGTCCAGTACGATGCGGGAGAAACACATGTCTTCGTTGATTTTCACAAGCTCACCGTCTCTGAGCATCAGTTTTACGATATTTTGCGCCTTGGCCTTCGATTCCCCGAAGCTGTTTTGCACCTCGACAAGTGATGGAGGCGTCAGTCCGGCTTGGGTATAGATTGTGCTGATGGACTGGCGCAGACGGTCCTCTTCTCCTGCCAGTTGCACCGAGTGAGAGAAGATCCGAACATAGTCCTTGTCACTGATAATCGCTTGTCTTTTGCAAAGGCCTAAAAGCGCCATGTTGAATAATTTTGGCGTAACGGATGTGTGGAGCGCCGCCTTGAGTTCTTCTCTGGGCATGCCTTCCTTCAGGGGATTTTTGCTGTGATACTCGGTCATGCTCTGAAGCATACGTTCTTCCAATTGGGTATAGCATTGAAAAGAAAGTGCGGTGAAATCGTCGCCGCCCATGAGGACGGCCATCCGGCTGGAAAACAGTTTTTCCAGAGATTCTCGGATTTTTTTGGCCGAAATCCCCAGACGGAAGGCAAGCATCCGGATGCTCATGCCTGCAAAACCGGCCCGTTCCAAGAGGACGCTGATCTTTTCCGGCAGTTCGCCGTTTTGTAGGATATTGAAATCGTCGAGGATTTTTCTGTTTTTCCTTTTGTGTTTCACAGGAAGCGGGTCGAGAATTACGCCACCGCCAATGGTGGTCACCGGTGAGTAGCTGCGTAAAACAAAGTGGTCGCCGGCCACTGCCACGTCTTCTTCAGACAGAATTAACTGAGCAAAAGACTGATCGCCTGGAGAAAGCTCATCCGTATCCAACAAAACGATACGGGTCATGATTTCCGTTGTGCCTGTGTGCAGGCGCACCAGTGCCCTGTTTTTCAATTTTCGGGTATTGGCGCCAAGATATTCAAAAACAACGTCCAGTCGCGTTGTAGGCCAGATGGTTTGAGGACGCACGAGAACATTACCTCTGGCGAGGGTGGATTTTTCAATACCCTGTAGATTGATGGCGGTGCGCTGACCGGAAAAAGCCTCTTCCACAGGAAAATTATGCACCTGGATGCCCCGGATGCGTGCGGCAATGTTTTCCGGCAGAATCTGGATTTCTTCGCCGACTTTGATCTTGTCGGAAATCAGGGTTCCGGTGACCACCGTGCCGAAGCCCTTCATGGTGAAGATGCGGTCAACCGGCAGGCGGAAAATGCCGTCATCCGCCTTTTCTTTCAAGCGGCTGACCATCTTTTCGATTTCGGCCATCAGAGTGACCATGCCGGTTTCCTTGGCTGCAGAAACGGGAATGATGGGTGCGCCTGCGAGAAATGTGTCCTTCAGATAGTCGGAGATTTCAGAACGGACAAGCTCCAGCCAGTCTTCTTCCACCAGGTCGATTTTGGTCAGGGCGACCAGGCCGGTTTTAATTCCCAGAAGAGAGCAGATGTGGAGATGTTCCCTGGTTTGCGGCATGACGCCTTCATCTGCGGCGATGACCATTAAGACAAGGTCAATGCCCGCAGCCCCCGCCACCATGTGTTTGATGAATTTTTCGTGTCCCGGCACATCGACTATGCCCAGCGTCAGCCCGGACGGAAAAGCAAGAGAGGCAAATCCCAGCTCAATGGTAATGCCTCTTTCCTTTTCTTCTCTGAGGCGGTCTGTATCAACGCCGGTCAGAGCCTTGATCAGGGATGTTTTTCCGTGATCGACATGACCGGCGGTGCCTAAAACAAAATGTTGCATGCAGGTTCCTTCCGTTGCTTATTTAAAGGCGGATTGAGATAACATCATCGCGTCATTTTCACAATATCCAATTTTCTTGCCAAAATGGCCGGAAAGAAAAGTTTGCCAAACGATGACAAAAATCAGCCTGTTATTTAATTCTTGAAAAACCGTCCTGGAATTGTTAGAAACCGCTTGAAAAGAGGTGTTTGTTGCGCATTCTTGGTTTGGATTACGGCGAGAAAAGAATCGGCATGGCTGTGTGTGACGAGTTGGGGATGACGGCTCAGGGCTTGCCAACGCTGATTCGCAAAACGAAAAAACATGATCTGGAAGTTTTGAGCCAATGGATTCAGCGTTATTCGGTTCAGAAGATTGTTGTCGGCTACCCCTTGAGGTTGGATGGTTCCGAGGGCATTCAATGTGAAAAAGTTAACCGTTTTATCGGTTTGCTTGAAAAAACGTTTTTGCTGCCCGTCATGAAGTGGTCTGAAACGCTTTCGACGAAAGAGGCTGAAGAAATGATGATTTTATCCGGAGTCCGCTGGAGAAAACGGAAAGAGCATGTTGATCGGTTGGCGGCTTGCCTGATTTTGCAGGAATATCTGGATTGCGCAAGCAAATGTCCAACCAAGCTGTTCTGATTTTGTCCTTCCGGTGAATTCTCTTCAATGGATTAAGCGCTACAGGAAGATGGAATGAAAAAATCGTTGAAAAAGTTTTTATGGTCGGTTTTTCTGCTGCCTGTTTTCGGGGCCGTGATTTTCGGCGTGTGCCTGTTTTTGTATGCCTATACCCCCTTGGATTCGGGTGAAACAAAAACGGTATTGGTGGATATTCCGACAGGAACCAGTTTTATCAAAACTACAGAATTACTGGACAAAGCCGGATTGGTGAAAAACAAGAACCTGTTTTACAGTCTCGCGGCCTTAAAGAATGCCATCCGTTCGATTCGGGCCGGTGAATATGAGTTTTCCACATCTCTGTCTCCGTCTGAAATGATTGACAAGCTCCTCCACGGGGATATTAAAAAATATCATGTGACGGTTTATGAAGATAGTTCTCTGAAAGATGTTGCCTATGTTCTCAGGGAAAACAAGTTGATTGACGAAAAAATGTTTTTCAGGCTGGCTTCAGACAGGCAATTTTTGCTTTCTCTGGATATTCGGGGACATTCCGTTGAAGGGTATCTTTTTCCGGATACTTACTACTTAAACCGTTCCATGACGACAAGGCAGATTATCCAAACAATGGTCAAGCGCTTCTGGGCAAAAGTGACGCCGGACATGCTTCATCTGGCGGCAAGGAGAGGCCTGACGCCGCACCAGTTGGTGACATTTGCTTCGCTGGTTGGCAAAGAAACCGGATATTCCGCGGAAAAGCCGATGATTGCGGGAGTTTTCTATAACCGGCTGAAAAAAGGTATGCCCCTGCAAAGTGATCCCACCGCGGTTTATGATATGCAGAATTTCAAGGGAAAAATTCTTCGAAGTCACTTAAGAAGAGAATCTCCCTACAATACCTATGTAATCAAGGGTTTGCCGCCGGGGCCGATTGCCAATCCGGGCATGGATTCATTGAAAGCGGTTTTGAATCCGGCAGAGGTGAATTATCTTTACTTTGTCGCACGGGGAGACGGAACCCATTTTTTTTCGGCATCCTTTCCAGAACATGTTAACGCCATTCTCCGCATTCGCAGCGGCATCGGTTCAAGCATCACGAATCCGGGAAACGGTGGTACGGAGAACATTTCCACCGAAGTCCGCGGTGACGGCGCCTAGACCGGTTTTGCAGTAACTGGGTCATTCATAAAACACTCTTAAGGCTTTCCAAAGTTTTCTTGCCCTTTTTTCCCGTTCAGGTTTGTTGGGAGACATTTTCCCCTGTTTGCGGGAAATGGTGCAATTGGACATTTTCACTGTCATATTGATTAATAATTTCGAAGTCTTCAATAAATACCGAAAAGATGGATCTTTTTGCGTTTTTTTCCCTTGACAAAGGCATTTTCCATCTTTATAGTCCCGCCAGTGGAGCAAAGTGGATTATTGTGGAGGGACTTTCATGTCCTTATTTCGTGGACGACACCATCACAGTATTGATGAAAA
>DAOLNX010000037.1:5151-28314 GCA_035416785.1 Smithellaceae bacterium
GCCGCCAGTCTGGGAATCTGATGATGATTCCGGAATATACTCACGAGCCCGTGATGCGCGAGGAAGTGCTAGCCTGGCTGGTGAAAGACGGGAATGAAAACGGTGTTTATGTCGATGGTACAATAGGTGGAGCGGGCCATGCTTCCGCAATTTTAGAGCGGACGAAGGCCAATCTGATTGGAATAGACTGTGACAAAGAAGCGCTGGCTGCGGCCGAAAAGAGATTGACTGCCTTCGGATCTCGCAAGGTGCTGATTCAGGCGAACTTTTCGGATTTGAGCCTGGTTTTGAAGGAACTGCGCATTGAAAAAGTTGACGGTGTGATTCTGGATTTGGGCGTGTCATCTTATCAACTGGATGCAGCGCACAGAGGTTTCAGTTTCAGCCGACCGGCGCCGCTCGATATGCGGATGGATCAGACCATGAAGGTCCGCGCATACGATATTGTCAATCATTTTACGCAACAAGAGCTGGAAAAGATCATCCGGTCATACGGGGAAGAGAAAATGGCTGCAAGAATCGCGAAAGCCATCCTGCGCACAAGGCAAATCTCGCCGATTGAGACAACAACGGCGCTGGCCGATCTTGTTGCTTGTGTCATGCCCGAGAACATGAAACACCAGAAAATCCATCCTGCCACCCGCACTTTTCAGGCGCTGCGGATAGCCGTAAACCGCGAATTGGATTGTATTATTCCGGGGATTCAGGGAGCCGTGGATGCTTTGAACGTTGGTGGCCGTCTCGCTGTCATTTCTTTTCATTCTCTGGAAGACCGGCTGGTGAAAAATGCTTTTCGCGATCTGGCGTCGGCCTGTACCTGCCCGAAGGATTTTCCTTTCTGTGTCTGTCGGAAAAAGACGGTCCTGAATATTCTGACACGTAAAGCCGTTACGCCTTCCTGTGAAGAAACGCAAAGAAATCCCCGTGCCCGCAGCGCAAAACTGCGTGTGGCGGAAAGGAAATGAGAGATGGCACAAACGGCTGAACCCCAAGTGATTGGAAAAGATCGAGCGGTCCAGGAAAACGGCGCCTCGACGTTTGGCATGCAGTATTCGACCTGCATTCTGGTGGCGATTGTTCTGATGTTTGTGGCCTTGATTTATGTCGGATCGCACATCCGCATGACGAAAATGGAGTATGAGATTGCGGCTGCGCTCAATACCAGAGATAATTTGAAAGAAGAACAAAGAAGGTTGAAGTTGGAGCTGGCGACGCTGAAATCGCCGCAACGCATTGAAGACATTGCTAGAAACAAGCTCCAGATGACTTACCCGACAGCACAACAGGTAATCAGCTTAACAAAGGCAGGGAAAAAAGAATGAAGTCTGATGCAAAAAAGTGGCTGAAGTTCCGGTTGGCCAGTATCATGGCGATATTTTTGATTTTGTTCATTGCTCTATGGTCCCGCGCCATTCAGTTGCAGGTCTTGTCCGGTGAGCGGTTAAAAACGCTTGCCCAAAATCAACATACCCTGACCCTGCCGATTCCCTCCGAGCGGGGAATGATCTATGACCGCAACGGAGAGAAACTGGCCATGTCGGTCATGGCGGAATCTGTGGGAGCAGACCCGACAAGAATTGTCGACTCTGCAAAGGTCACCCGTCAGATTGCAGAAATTCTGAATCTTGATCCGTCCTCCGTTTTCAGTAAACTTTCTGAACCGAAAAGTTTCTGTTGGCTGGCCCGGAAGGTCTCTCCGCAGCAGGCGGCAAAGGTGGAAGCGGCAAAAATGGAGGGCATTTATCTGATCAAGGAGCCCAAACGCTATTATCCCAACGGACAGCTCGCGGCCCATTTAATCGGGTTTTCCGGATTTGATGCTGAAGGGCTGGAAGGCCTTGAAAAGAAATACGATAAGCATTTACGAGGAAAAACGGAGAAACTGACCTGGGCCAGAGATGCCAGGCGTAACAAGCTTTTCCTGCATGCACAGCACAGCCCATCGTCCGGAAGCGGCGGTCAAAACCTGGTTTTGACAATTGACAGCCGCATTCAGTACCTTGTGGAGACCCACCTGAAGGAAGCGGTGTTGGACAAAGGGGCGAAGGGCGGCGTTGCCATCGTCATGGACCCCAAGACGGGCGAAATTTTGGCCATGGCCAATGAGAAATCATTTAATCCTAATAATATCAAAGGATTAAATTCAGAATCTTGGAAAAACCGTGCCATTACGGATTCTTTTGATCCCGGGTCAATTTTTAAACCGTTTCTGATTGCTGCGGCACTGGAAGAAAAAGTCGTTCGGGAATCCGATCGTTTTTACTGTGAAAACGGTCACTACACAGTCGCCAACCGCGTGATTCGCGAAGCCAATCGCAAGCAGCACGGTTATCTGTCTGTAAGAGAAATATTGAAGTACTCCAGCAATATCGGATCCGCAAAAATCGCGGAAAAACTGGGCAGAGATAAGTTCTACAACTACATTAAAAATTTTGGTTTCGGATCCAAAACGGGCATTGATCTGGCGGGTGAAGCCTCCGGCTTGTTACGGCCGGCCGCAAACTGGACTCGGGTGGATACAACGAATATCGGTTTTGGACAGGGGATTTCCGTTACGGCGATTCAGATGATCACCGCCATGTCTGCTGTTGCCAACGGTGGGCTTCTGATGAAACCTTATATTGTGCAAGGCTTCACGGATAAAAACAATCAACCCATCAAAATGTATGCTCCGGAAACCGTGCGGCGGGTGGTATCGCCACAAACAGCCAAGCGCTTGACCGCCATGCTGGCCGACGTTGTGGGGGCAGATGATGGAACCGGCAAAAGAGCGCATATTTTCAATGTCGATGTTGCCGGAAAAACGGGTACCGCGCAGAAGTTTGATTTTACCCACCGGATTTATTCGTCGGAAAGAGTGCGCACCTCTTTTATTGGTTTTTTCCCGGCAAACAATCCGCAAGTGGCCATGATTGTCATGTTGGATGAACCACAGCGAGATAAGTGGGGAGGTGTGGCCGCCGCCCCGGTGTTTAAAAATATCGGCGAACAGATTCTCAATTGCTTCAAAACCAATATTCGGGAAACGCCGGACTTTCAGACAGAAAAGGCGAATCAAGTGCAATTGGTTTCCGCAGAGAATTCGCTGGTCGAGAAAGACGTGGAAAACGAGTTCGAGGATGAAGCCTCAACGCCGGATTTTCAGGGATTGACACTTCGCGAGGCAATGAAACTGGCGAAATCCAGGTCCATCGATCTTCGGGTGACGGGCAGCGGATGGGCGGTTCGCCAATCACCTTCTCCCGGTTCCACTTTGGGTCATGATCGTCTTTGCAAATTAGAATTTGAAATGCAACATTGAGGCGCCATGAATCTCGGTCAAGTACTGGATGGCATAAACATTCTTAAAAAGAAAATCGGCAAGGAAAGCGATGTGGCCGGCATCTGTTACGCCGCAAATCATTGCGTTCGCGGATCGCTTTTTGTTGCGATTTCAGGCTTGGCCCACGACGGCCATGATTTTATCGGACAGGCCGTTGAGCGTGGTGCGTGCTTTGTGGTTCATCAAAGGGACATGGAACTGCCTGAGGGAATTACGTCTATTCAAGTTTCAGATTCCCGACGTGCGTTGGGGCGAATCGCTCAGAATTTTTTCGGCAATCCTTCTGCGCGGTTGACGTTGATCGGTATTACGGGAACCAGCGGAAAGACCACAATTACCTATCTTTTGGAATCGATTCTGACGGCCGCTGGTTATCGTTGCGGCGTTTTGGGTACGGTCAATTACCGCTATGACGGCAAAATCCTGCCGGCGCCTAACACCACTCCCGAGTCCTGCGAAATGCAAAAGATCCTTTGTGAGATGGCAAACGCAGGAATGACCCATGTACTGGCGGAAGTTTCGTCGCATGCTCTGAATTTGAAAAGGGTTGATGATTGTGATTTTGATCTCGGTATTTTCACCAATCTCAGTCCCGAACATCTGGATTACCACCATGACATGGAGGACTATTTTCGGGCCAAAAAAAGATTATTTACCGAAATTCTGCCGCAGAGTAAAAAAAACCGCTTATGTCGAGCGGTTGTCAACCTGGATGATCCCTGGGGCAAGAGGCTTCTGGGTGAAATCAACATTCCTTCTCTTGCTTTTGGAAGACAACATTCTTCAGAGGCCGGAGTTGCTCATGAAAGGATAACGCTGAACGGCATCCATGCCCAACTGGACATTTCCGGAAATCGGATCAATGTGAATTCCGGACTGATCGGCAGCTTTAACCTGTCCAACATTCTGGCGGCCTGCGCGGCCTGTTCTGTTTTGGGTGTTCCGCCTGCTGCCATGGAAGCGGGGATTGCCAAGTTGACTTCTGTCCCAGGCCGCTTGGAGAAGATCGATTTCCCCGGGGGCATTCACGTTTTTGTTGATTACGCGCATAAACCGGACGCCCTGAAACAGGCGCTGCAGAATTTGGATCGCTTGAAAGAAAGAAGAATCGTGACGGTTTTTGGTTGTGGTGGCGATCGTGACCGGAGCAAAAGACCGCTGATGGGTGAGGTGGCGACCCATTACAGCCATTTCTCCATCATCACGTCTGATAATCCGCGTTCGGAAGACCCTTTGGCGATTATCTGTGAAATTGAGGCGGGAATCGATCAACAAACCACTAGGAAAGAGCCGCCCGACCATCTTCAATTTCCGGATTCCGGCCATCGTTATGCGGTGATTGCTGACCGGAAAACAGCCATTAACGCCGCAATTCATTTGGCCGAGCCGGGCGACATTGTCTTTATTGCCGGCAAGGGGCATGAAAATTATCAGATCCTGGGAAATACAAAAGTGATGTTTGATGATCGGATTGTCGCTATGCAGGCTTTGCAGTCAAGATTTCCGCAGGGGTCGGAAGCGGAGTCCCCTGTGTTTTCGTTTGCCGAAGTGCTGGCGGCCACCGGTGGCCGTCTGCTGGCCGGTCATCAGGAAAGGAAAGTCTTTGGCGTGTCCACGGATACACGGCACATTCGCCAAGGCAATCTTTTTATTGCGCTTTCGGGACAGAATTTCGACGGCCATGACTTTGTTCAAAAAGCCGCAGAGGCAGGAGCGGCCTGTGTTCTTATTTCGAATTCGGCGAAAATCGATCTGGAGAACATGGCCAGGCATTGTGCGGTGATGGAAGTGGCGGATACCTTGCTGGCGCTGGGCGATCTGGCACATGCACACCGCATGCGTTTTTCGTGTCCAGTGATTGCCATGACCGGTTCGTCGGGTAAAACGACAACCAAGGAAATGCTTGCCTGCATTCTTGGACGGGAGAAAAAAGTTCTCAAGACGGATGGAAATTTCAATAATCTGGTTGGTTTGCCGCAAACCATTTTCCGTATGAACGGTTACGATGATGTTGCCGTTCTGGAAATGGGAACCAATGCGCGCGGTGAAATCGGCAGATTGACACGGATAGCCTCGCCGGACATTGGATTGATTACCAATATTGGTCCAGCACATCTGGCCGGTTTCGGTTCTGTGGATGGAGTGCGCGAGGAAAAGGGCGATTTATTTTTACAAATGAATTCGTCGGGAATCGCTGTTGTGAATCTTGATGATGACGCGGTCTGCAAGGCCGCCGATGGCTGGTCCGGACGCAGGGTCACCTTCAGCATGAGCGCGTCCGCCGATGTCGGGGTCTGTGACATACGGAAAAACGGTGTCCGGGGAACGAGTTTCAATCTCCTCCTGAGGGGGCGGACGCACAAGGTGGATCTGAAAGTTGCCGGAATTGCCAATGTTTATAACGCAATGGCCGCCGCCGCCGTGGCAATGGCCGCGGGCGTCAGTTCCTTATCGATCCAGCAAGGGCTGATGATCTTTGAGGCGGTACCCGGTCGTATGGAAATGATGAAACTGCAAAATGGCGCCTACTTGATCAATGACGCCTATAATGCCAATCCGGCATCCATGCGGGAAGCTTTGTTGACGTTGAAGGATCTGAAGGGGCTCCACCAAGCATACGTCTTTTTGGGGGATATGCTGGAACTGGGTGAGGTGTCGACGGAGATGCATCGTAGAATCGGAATTCTGCTGGCGACCATTGGCGTTACGGCGGTTTATTTGAAAGGAGAGTTTGCGGAGATGACGGCTTCAGGCGCACTGGACGGGGGGATGAAGAAGGAACAGATTGTTTTCCTCAAGGATACGGAAGATGTGGTCCATAAGTTAAAAAAGCAGCTGAAGAAGGGCGATTGGATTCTGGTGAAGGGATCGCACAGCATGCGTTTGGATAAAATGGTGAATCATATTCAAGAAGTTATTGGAGTGGTCAGGACCGAGGGCAAATTGGCGGCGGTTTAAGGCGGGAGAAAAATCGTGATTTACGAATTTCTATATCCTTTGCATACGGTATTTTCTTTTTTTAATGTTTTTCGATACATAACTTTCCGGTCGATTTTTGCATCCGTCACGGCTCTTATGATTTGTCTTCTTCTGGGACGTTGGTTGATTGCGGAGCTGGAAAACCTGCAGATTGATCAGCAGATTCGGGATGACGGTCCTTCGACTCACATGGTCAAGAAGGGAACGCCCACCATGGGAGGCATCCTCATTATTTTTGCCGTGGTGATTTCTACGCTGTTGTGGTCGAATCTGTCCATTGGTTATGTCTGGCTTGCTCTTCTGGTGACGATTGGTTTCGGCATTATCGGTTTTCTGGATGATTATTCAAAGCTGGCCGGCAAAAGTTCTCGGGGGCTTTCCGGAAAAACGAGACTGGGCGCCGAAATGCTGATTGCGGTTTTCGTCGGGGTGATTTTGTATTCCAAGACCGGCTTTAATTCTCAAGTGACCATTCCTTTTTTCAAAACGGTTTTGCCTGATCTGGGATGGGGCTACATTCCACTTTGCGTTTTCATTATCGTGGGTGCCGCCAATGCCGTTAATTTAACGGATGGCCTGGACGGCCTGGCCATCGGTCCTGCCGTGATCTGTTTTGCCACCTACCTGCTGTTTGCCTATCTTGCCGGTAACGTGAAAGCGGCTCATTATCTTCAGGTTCCTTACGTGCCGGGCGCCGGAGAGCTCTCGGTGTTCTGTGGTGCGCTGGTTGGCGCCGGCCTCGGCTTCTTATGGTTTAATGCCCATCCGGCGGAAATCTTTATGGGCGATGTGGGATCGTTGTCGATCGGTGGCGCGTTGGGAACAGTGGCCGTGATCACCAAGCAGGAAATTCTGCTGGCGATTGTTGGAGGTATTTTTGTCCTGGAAACTTTTTCCGTTATTTTCCAGGTCGGGTACTTTAAGTTGACGGGCGGCAAGCGGATCTTCCGGATGGCGCCGATCCATCACCATTTTGAACTCAAGGGCTGGGCAGAGACGAAGGTCATTGTGCGGTTCTGGATTATTTCCATCCTTCTGGGATTACTGGCCATCAGTACGCTGAAGTTGCGGTAGGAGAAATGATGAAGCTCGCAGGGAAGAAAATTGCCGTAATCGGCATGGGGAAAACAGGAATTTCCGTTGCTGCGTTTCTGGGCGGTCGGGGGGCCATGGTGATTGTTGCCGACGCAAAGCCGTCACGCGAGTGGGGATCGGCGTTTGAGCGAATGGCCGGCGAATCCTGGCTTCGCGTCGGAGTGTATGGCGTATCGATTCTTGACGGGGTCGATCTGGTTGTGCCTTCTCCGGGCATTCCTCCCGGCCATGAGATTCTGAATGCCGCACGGAAAATGAATATTCCGATTATGAGTGAGATTGAACTGGCCTTCCGGTTCATTCGGGTTCCGATCATTGCCGTGTCGGGCACCAATGGAAAAACCACGACCACGACACTTCTGGGCCAGATGCTGGCGCATGCGGGCAAACCTGTCTTTGTCGGAGGCAATATTGGCAATCCGCTGATTGAATATGCTGCAACCGATCAAACCGATCATTATATCGTTGCTGAAATCAGCAGTTTTCAGCTTCAATGGGCCGATACTTTTCGTCCGCACATCGCCTTATTGCTCAATATCACTTGCGATCATGTCGATTATCACGGATCATTTGAAGAATACCGGAGAATCAAACTTCGCCTTTTTGAGCATCAAAATCAGGGGGATTTGGCTGTATTGAATGCCGATGATGATGCGCAAAAAGGGATCGCTTCATCGCTTCGCTCACAGGTCGTGACTTTCAGCTCGGGGCGCAAATTGCCGGAGGGGATTTTTTTGCAGGATCATGCCATGATTTATCGCCGCCAGGGGAGTCCTGAAGAAAGCTATCCATTAAAAATTATTGAGCTTCCTGGTTTGCACAATGTGGAAAATGTCATGGCGGCGATCGTTGCGGCCCGATTTTGCGGCTGCTCTTCTCAGAACATTGTGGAGGCGGTTTCCAGCTTTCGTGGTTTGCCGCACCGCATTGAATTTGCAGGCGAGAAACAATCGGTGAAATATTACGATGATTCTAAAGGAACCAATGTGGACGCCGTTGTGCGGGCGCTCCAAACCTTTCAAGAGCCGGTGATTCTTCTTTTGGGAGGACGGGATAAGGATGGGAATTTTAAAGCGCTTCTGCCGTTTCTGCCGTCCAGGGCCAAACAGGTGATCCTGTTTGGCGAGGCGCGCGAACGCATCGAGTCGCAGCTTGGACCTCATGTGCCCCTCGTGAAGGCGGAAACGCTTGAAGCGGCGGTTCGGCTTGCGCACTCGCACGCCCGTTTGGGGGACATTGTTCTTTTGTCGCCTGGCTGTGCGAGTTTTGATGAGTTTGCCAATTACCGCGAACGAGGTAATTATTTTAAGAAAGTGGTCGGGATGCTCTGATGGAACTTGCTGAAAAAAAGGAAACGCATACTTTGGATTGGATCCTGTTGCTGGTGACCCTCATTCTGGTGACTGTTGGCGCTACCATGATTTATTCGTCGAGTTCCATTTTGGCCATGACCAAATACCAGGATGCCCAGTTCTTTATCAAAAAGCATTTATTGTTTGTTTTTATTGGTTTGGCGACAATGACGGCAATGGCAAGATTGCCCTATGAGCGATTGAAAAAAGTGGCCTATCCGGGTGTGATCCTTTCGGTGGTTCTTTTACTTTTATTGTTCATCCCCCATGTCGGTATTAAAAGGGGCGGCGCTACCCGCTGGCTCAACCTGTTTCTTTTCCAGTTTCAGGTGGCTGAACTGGTGAAGGTGGTCATGGTGATATTCCTGGCACATCTGTTGACAAGGAAGGTGCAGCATCTGAAAGAATTCAGCCGGGGCGTCTTGGTTCCGCTGTCCGTGACCGCGGTAATCATGGGGCTCATCCTCGTTCAGCCGGACCTCGGCACAGTTATCATTATCGCTTCCATTTTGCTTTTAATGCTATCGTTGGCCGGTTCGCGGATGACTCATCTGCTTTTTCTGGGGGCGTCCTTTATTCCGGTGGTTGTCTGGCTGATTATGCACAAGGGGTATCGGATGGCTCGCCTGACGGCATTTCTGGATCCCTGGAAAGATGCCAACAACACCGGTTTTCAGCTCATTCAATCCCTGCTTTCCTTTGGTTCGGGCGGTGTTTTTGGGCAGGGAATTGGCGACGGCATGCAAAAATTGTTTTATCTGCCGGAGCCGCACACGGATTTTATTCTGGCGGTCATTGCAGAGGAGAGCGGTTTTATCGGCGTGACGATTGTCATCATGATGTTTATGTTCTTTCTTTTACGAGGATTTATGATTGCATTTCGCGCACCGGATCTATTTGGCACGCTGCTGGCGGCGGGGCTTACCATGTTGATTGCCATGCAGGCGTTTATCAATATTGCCGGTGTGATGGGACTGATTCCGCTCAAGGGCCTGGCCTTGCCGTTTCTCAGCTATGGCGGAACGTCTTTTGTGATGAGTATGCTGATTGTGGGGATTTTGCTGAATATCTCCACACAGCGGTCGTAAGGGGCGAAAAGCGTGCGTATCGTGATAGCCGGCGGAGGAACAGGGGGACATTTGTTTCCCGGGATTGCTGTTGCCGAGGAATGGATCAGGCGAAGTTCTCAGAATCGGGTCCTTTTTGTCGGAACGCAAAGAGGCATTGAACACCGGGTGCTGGGGAATCTGAGCTATGACCTTAAGGAAATTGATGTGGAAGGTTTAAAGGGCAGAGGTGTGCAGGCGCTGATGAAAGGGTTGTATCGTGTGCCGAAAAGCATGTTGCAGTCCCGCAGCATCCTCGAGTCTTTTGATCCGGATGTTGTTTTGGGGGTCGGCGGATATGCGTCCGGTCCTGCAGTGCTGGTAGCATGGATGATGGGTATTCCCACGGCCATCGCGGAGCAAAACGCCGTGGCGGGAAACACCAACCGCATTTTGGGGAAGTTCGTTAACCGGATTTTTCTGACCTACGAACAAAGCAGGACTCCGTTTACGTCTGCGAAGGTTGAGGTGACGGGTAATCCCGTGCGCGCGGCGTTTGTTTCTGGTCTTGAGCGCACAACTCAAAAAAGGGCTGGAAAACGGATTCTGGTTTTTGGAGGCTCTCAGGGAGCGGCGGCCATCAATTCTGCGATGGTGGAAATGTTGCCCTGGCTTGCAAAACGAAAAGACAATATTTTTGTTGTTCATCAGACCGGCACACAGGATCTGGAGGTGACAAAGCAGGCGTATCAACGGCATAGGGTTTCCGCCGATATCCGTCCGTTTATTGAAAATATGGCGTCTGCCTATGCGGATTCCGATTTGATTCTTTGCCGTGCAGGTGCAACGTCCCTGGCAGAAATCACGGCGGCCGGAAAGGCATCCATTTTGATCCCTTATCCGTTTGCGGCCAATGATCATCAAACCTTGAACGCGCGAGCGATGGTGGAAGCGGGTGCGGCCGTCATGATTCCTCAAAGGGACTTGACGGCGGAAAAACTCTTTTCCGTGATCGATGATTTGCTGGAAGACGATCAGAAATTGCGGGAGATGGCTTTAAAAGCAAAAAAGCTGGGCAGACCCGATGCGGCTGCGCAAATGGTGGATGCCTGTTTGCAACTGGCAAAGACAAAAAGGAAATGAATGGCTGGGAATGAGGAAAGAAGGTCATGGGAAAAGATCGGGAAACAGGATTCATGCAGCGTAAAGTCAAACACATTCATTTTGTCGGCATCGGCGGCATTGGTATGAGCGGCATAGCCGAGGTTTTGCTCAACCTTGGCTATGGCATCAGCGGATCGGATGTGCAGTCTTCTGACACGACAAGACGCCTGGAGCAACTGGGCGCGAAAATCGGCATCGGGCATGCAGCGGAGCATATCCTTCAGGCCGATGTTGTGGTGACGTCAACAGCGGTGAAAGCGGACAATCCGGAAGTGGTGGAGGCGCATCGCATCAATATTCCGGTGATTCCGCGGGCGGAAATGCTGGCGGAGCTTTTAAAAATGAAATTTTCCGTTGCGGTTTCCGGCAGTCATGGAAAAACTACCACCACGTCGATGGTGGCGACGATTCTGGCCGAAGGGGGCCTCGATCCGACCATGGTTATCGGAGGCAAACTGGCCAGTATCGGTTCCAATGCCCGTCTGGGTGACGGGGATATTCTGGTTGCGGAGGCAGACGAAAGTGACGGGTCTTTTCTGAAGTTGTCTCCCACCATTGCTGTCATTACCAATATTGACCGGGAGCATCTGGATTATTATCCGGGTATCCAGGAGATCAAAGCGGCATTTTTAAAATTTGCCAATATTGTTCCTTTCTATGGTTGCACGGTCCTGTGCAGCGATAACGAGCATGTGCGCGAAATTGCTGGAGATATTCAGCGGCGAACCATCACTTACGGCCTGGAGCTTCCTGCCGATTATTCCGCAAGCGACATCCGCTTTCTGGGGGCAAAAACACAGTACGGCCTTTTCTACAGGGGAGAGAATCTGGGCGATACGACATTGAATGTGCCCGGCCTCTTTAATGTTTATAATTCTCTGGCGGCAACGGCTGTCGGACGGGAGCTGGGGCTGGATATGGAGACGATTCGCAAGGGGTTGCTTTCATTTTCCGGTGTGCAGCGACGCCTGGAAATCAAGGGACAGGAGCAGGGGATTACGGTTGTGGATGATTACGGGCATCATCCGACGGAAATCGTTGCGACACTGTCTGCCGCCCGCCAAATGTGCAAAGGCCGTCTGATTGTGGTTTTCCAGCCACATCGCTACACACGAACCCGGGCGCTGTTTGATGATTTCACCCGGTCCTTCGGGGATGCGGATATCCTCGTGCTCAACGATATTTATCCTGCATCCGAAACGCCGATTCCCGGTATTAACTCCGCCGCTCTCTGGGCGGCCATCAAGGAAGGTGGGCACCCGCATGTGGAATATCTCAGCCAAACGCAAAGCACGGTCGATTTTTTACTATCTCATGCTCAACCGGGCGATATGGTAATGACGCTGGGCGCGGGCAACGGATATAAAATCGGCGAGGCGTTTTTGGAACGGATTCGCCAGGAGAAGACGAAATGATGACGGATCATCGCGAAATCGCGGATGCTCTGGCCGGTTTAACCATCGGCAAAGTGATGTATAATGAGCCGATGGCGCTTCATACATCACTGAAAATGGGCGGACATGCGGACGCGCTGATTCTGATTGAAAACGAGGAGCAGCTTGGCGATGTTGTTGGCAGGCTCCGGGCAAGAGAAATTCCTTTTCTGCCGGTAGGAAATCTCAGTAATGTTCTTGTGCAAGACGGCGGATACCGGGGGGCGTTGATTTGGATGCGCGGTCTGGACCGGATGGTGGTGTCGTCGCCGGATGCAGACGGTCGGTATTTTATCGATGTGCAGGCAGGTGCGGCATTGGCGAGGCTTGTCGGAATGGCGGCCGCCTCGGAGCTGACCGGCCTGGAATTTTGTACGGGAATTCCCGGCAGTCTCGGGGGTGCCATCTGGATGAATGCCGGCGCCTACGGAAAAGAAATGAAAGATGTGGTCGGTTCAGTATTGCTTTTCAGCAATCGCGGAGAAAAAAAAGTTCTGACGCGAAAGGAGATTGCCTTTACCTATCGCAATTCCAACTTGCCCGCAGACATGATTGTCAGCGGGGCGCGCCTGGTTTTGCAAAAAGGAAGCGGGGCGCAAATTCAGGAACGTATGGCGGAAATCATGAAAATGCGTCGGGAGAAGCATCCTCTGGAGTATCCCAGTGCGGGATCGGTATTCAGGAATTTGCCCGGGTTGGCTGCCGGGAAGCTGATTGAGGATCTGGGATTGAAAGGAATGAGGCTGGGCGATGTGCAAGTGTCAAAAAAACATGGCAATTTCATAATCAATAAGGGCCGGGGCACGGCGACGGATATGCTGGCTTTGATCGCACTGGTTCAGGAGAAGGCCTGGAATGAGAAAGGCATCCGATTAGAAACGGAAATTGTCATTATAGGAGAGAAAGCTTGAAAGGAAAGCGGAAGGTCAATCTTGAAGCCAGGAAAAACCGCCTACGCCGCCGTATGATCGGTAACTTGGGCGAATCCTTTAGCGCTCTCATCGTCCTGATCGCTGCTACTTTTCTCAGTGCCTGTTTCATATTTGCTTTCAGTGCGCTCCTGTCTGCGGAGGATCTGATGATCAGAGAAATTTCCGTGCGCGGGGTAAAGGAACTGACCCAGCAGGAGATTCTGGTTCTGGCCAATATTGCGCCGCGGACAAATATTTTTTCGGTGAACACGGAGGATGTAGCCAAAAGAATCGCCGTCAATCCCTGGGTGCGGAAGATCTATGTCGGTCGCGAACTGCCGAACCGTCTTGTGCTGGACGTTCGCGAACGCACTCCGGTGGCCCTGGTCAGGCAGGCCAACGCTTTTTATCTGATGGATTCAGAGGGGTTTGCTTTTAAAGAATTGTCCCGGGAGGACGAAGTTGATCTGGCGATTGTCACGGGAGTGGATCCGAAAGCGCCGTTGCCGTCGGAGTTGCTGGCCGAGGCGCTGAAACTTTTGGAAATGTTCTCCCGCACCGGTCAGACCGCAAGTCTGGGCACGGTTTCGGAGGTTCATATCGATGAGGTTTTCGGCGTCTCCATGGTGACGGACAAAGGGTTGCATTTGAAGTTCGGTCGTGACAATTTTACGGGTAAGTTGCAGCAGCTTCAGGTGGTTCTCGCGGATCTGGAAAGACGGGGAATGAAAAATGGCCGCTTATTTGTTGATCTGGCGGACATCGCCAAAGTGACTGTTCAGCGCAAGGATGCGCTGGGCAAAGCGCAGGAGGAAAAAGAAAGACCGCAGGTGAGAATGTAAATCCATAAGGCGGTTTTGGAAAAAAAGGTGAGATTATGGGGAAAAAGAGCAACATTTTGGCGGGAATCGATCTGGGAACGACGAAAACAGCGGCGATTGTCGGCGAGGTGACAGAATCCGGCATGAACATCATCGGCATGGGAATTTCACCGGCCAAGGAGTTGAGAAAAGGTGGCGTGGTGAATATCGACAGCACGGTCGAGGCGATCAAAAAAGCTGTGGAAGATGCCGAACATATGTCGGGTTGTCGGATTGATTCCGCGTATGTCGGTATTTCCGGCAATCATATTAAAGGACAGAATTCGCTGGGGATTGTCGCAGTCAAGGGTCGTGAAGTGGATGAAGACGATGTGCACCGTGCAATTGAAGCCTCAAGAGCCATTGCCATTCCCGTTGACCGGGAGATTTTGCATACGCTGCCCCAGAGTTATGTCGTGGATGGCCAGGACGGCATTCGTGATCCGGTGGGAATGTCAGGGGTTCGTCTAGAGGCAAAAGTGCATATTGTGACGGGTGCGGCAGCCGCCGTTCAAAATGTTGCAAAGTCCGTCAATCGTGTCGGCCTGGAAATCGAAGAAGTGGTTCTGGAACAACTGGCAGCCAGTGAAGCGGTGCTCAGTACAGACGAAAAAGATCTGGGCGTCGCCCTGATTGACCTTGGGGGGTCCACAACCGGCATAGCCATTTTCGCGGAAGGCAGCATAAAATATACGGCAACGCTGCCGGTGGGCGGGAACTTTCTGACATCCGATATTGCCACTGGTTTGCGCACGCCGTTTGCCGAAGCGGAGAAAATAAAATTGATGCACGGTTGTGCTTTAACTTCGATGATTCCAAAGGAGGAGACCATCGAGGTGCCCAGCGTTGGCGGTCGGGAAGCGCGTATGGTGTCCCGGCAGCTTCTGGGAAGAATTGTCGAACCCCGCATGGATGAAATTCTGAATATGGCGATGAAAGAAATTGTCCGTTCCGGCTATGAAGATTTGCTGGCGGCGGGGCTTGTGCTCACCGGCGGGGCCGCTCTTTTGCCCGGCGCCAATGAAATGGCGGAGCAGATTTTTGACATGCCGGTGCGCCTGGGGGTTCCAACGGGCGTGGGGGGATTAAGCGACGTCGCCAATGCGCCGACGTTTGCCGTTGCGGTGGGGCTGATTATTCATGGAAGCAAAAAAGGATCAAGCAAAGCAAACTACGGAAAAACGGGCAATGCCTTTGGCGATTATCTGAAGACGGCAAAAAAATGGTTTTTAGAGTTTTTCTAAATAGAAAGAGGGGGGAGCATGTTTGAGTTAACGGAAATCTGTGTTGAAAATTCGGCAAAAATTAAGGTGGTAGGCGCGGGGGGGGGCGGCGGCAACGCCGTCAATACCATGATTTCCTATTCCCTGAGGGGCGTGGATTTTATTATCGCCAATACCGATTCCCAGGCCTTGGGAGCGTCCGCCGCGCCGGTGAAAATTCAGATCGGTGTGGAACTGACCAAGGGACTTGGTGCCGGCTCCAATCCGGACATCGGCAAACAGGCGGCATTCGAATCCCGCGATGAAATCCGCCGGCATCTGGAAGGTGCGGACATGATTTTTATTACGGCGGGGTTGGGAGGTGGCACTGGAACGGGAGCGGCGCCCGTTATTGCGGAAGTGGCCCGTGAATGTGGTGCGTTGACTGTGGCTGTAGTCACGAAACCATTTCAGTTTGAAGGAAAGAGAAGAAATCTGCAGGCGGAAGAAGGCATTGTGCAGCTGCGCGATGTGGTGGACACGCTGATTGTGGTTCCCAACCAGCGTTTACTCAGCCTGGGTGGGCGGGGACTGTCGCTTTTGGACGCTTTCAAAAAAGCGGATGATATTTTGTATCAGGCGGTCAAGGGCATATCCGATCTGATTATTGTTCCGGGGTTGATTAATCTTGACTTTGCCGATGTAAAAAACATCATGAGTAATATGGGCATGGCGTTGATGGGCACCGGCACGGCCAGCGGCGAAAATCGTGCTGTGGAAGCGGCGCAGCGGGCAATTTCTTCACCCCTCCTTGAGGACAATACCATTCAGGGGGCGCAGGGGATTCTTCTGAGTATCACTGGCGGGCCGGATATGAGCCTATATGAGGTGAATGAAGCCTCTTCTCTGATTCAGGCGGAAGCCCATGAAGAAGCCAATATCATTTTCGGTACAGTCATCGACGAAAATATGACGGATGAAATCCGAATTACTGTGATTGCCACCGGTTTTGAAGATGTGTCCAAAAGAAAGCAGATGCCGTCTAATGTTTCCCGTTTGGGCGGTTTCCTGAAAGAGGATTTGAATACGCCTGCTTTTATGCGTCGCAATAAATCCGTTGACCAGACCCATGTGTTGACCATGGGCATCCATGAAGAAAATGATTCCGTGGATATCGAAATTCCCACGTTTCTGCGGCGACAGGCGGATTAACATTGTGTCCGGCCATTCTGACCGGACATCACCCGCTCATCAGAGGGCTTGGAAGCAAGATGTCCGAAAAGTGGAAGAGGAAACATCAGGACGAGGTTCTTTTAAGCCAAGAGGCGGGTTTGAAAAAAAAAGTCTGGGGAACCGGGTATAGCGTTTGCTTAGCCTATCCCAATGTTTACCGAATTGGAATGGCCAACCTCGGATTCCAGACGGTTTATAACATTTTCAATGGGTTGCCCTGCTTTCTTTGTGAAAGATTGTTTCTGCCCGAAGGCGACGCCGCCGAAATTGTTGCCGTCACAGAGCATGCTGTCAGTCTGGAAAGTCAAAGACCCGTCCGGGATTTTGATATTCTGGCTTTTTCCGTTTCTTTTGAAAACGATTATCCATCCATTCTGCAGCTTCTGGAATCGAGCGGCATTCCTTTGCAATCAAAAGACCGCCATGGCACTCATCCGCTGGTGATGGGTGGAGGAATCGCACTTTCTCTGAATCCCGAGCCGCTGGCTGATTTTTTTGACCTGTTTCTGTTGGGCGAGGCGGAAGATGCTCTACCCCGGTTTGCGAGCGTTTTTGCCGAGTCAAGACAAGGCCATCTTGACCGTCCATCGTTTTTAAGCCAGTTGCAAAAAAAAGTACCTAGCGTTTACGTACCCTCCCTTTATTCGGCACACTATTTTGCAGAAGGGAAAATTCAGACTGTCAGTGCCATTCAGGAAGGATTGCCCGGGCGCATCCGGATCGATTCCGTCAAAAATCTTGATGCTTTTTGCACTACGGAGGTGATCAGCAGCCCCAATGCCGAAATGGCGGACATGTTTCTGGTGGAGGTAAATCGTGGCTGTCCTCATTTGTGCCGCTTTTGCGCCGCCGCTCATATCTATCTCCCGCCGCGTTTCCGTGACGGTAAAGAAATATTATCCTCCGTGGATTTCGGGCTTTCTCGAAAGAAGAAGATTGGCCTCGTGGGTACAGCCGTTTCCGACCACCGTGATCTGGAAAAAATATGTCGCTACCTTGTGGAGCGTCAGGCGGGTATCGGCATTGCGTCTTTGCGCCTGGATCAGATAACGCCTTCTCTGGTTGATCTTCTCAAGTCGGGAGGCATCGAAACGGTTGCCCTTGCCCCGGAGGCGGGAAGCCAGCGGCTGCGAGATCTTCTGGGGAAAGGCATTGTCACGGACGATATTCTCCGTTCCTGCCAAATCCTAATTGAAAAAGAGGTGGAATTTTTGCGGCTGTACTTCATGGTGGGCCTGCCCACGGAAACCCATGAAGACGTTGATGCCATTATTGATCTGGCCGGAAAAATTCAGCACATCGCCATGGAAGCGACGAAAGGCAGACGAAAATTCCGCCGTATAACCTTAAGTATCAATCAGTTTATTCCCAAGCCTCGAACACCGCTGCAATGGTGTCCGTTGGCCAATATTCAGGAAGTCCATCAGAAGATCAAAAAGATTGCCAAGGCTTTCCGGCGGGACAGGCAAATCCACGTCATCACCGATGTGCCAAAGTGGAATTATATCCAGGCGCTTTTGGCTCTGGGGGACCGACGGGTCGGTCATATTCTGCTTGCCGTTCATTACCTGCATGGCAACTGGACGCGGGCGCTCAAAGAGATCAACCTCAATCCCGATTTCTATGTCTATCGGCAAAAGGATCTGGATGAGTTTCTGCCATGGGATATTCTGAAGATCGGCGCGTCCAAAGAGTATCTGATCCGGGAATACCGCAAAGCTATGGAAAGAAACGACCCTTGAGATTTCTTTTAAACCGGAGCTATTGCTTGAGCATGTCTTTGATGGTCCGGAATATGCCTTCTTCATCCAGGCCGTATCTGGCGCGCAGTTCCGCCTGTGTGGCATGCTGAACAAATTCGTCCCGGATGCCCAGCCTCCTGACGGTGAGGCCGGTCATGCCGTTTTCATTTAGCAGTTCCAGCAGGGCGCTGCCGAATCCGCCGTCCAGAACATTTTCTTCGATGGTGAGTATTTTGGAAACAGAAGTCGCTGTATGTAAAATCAGTTCCGAATCCAGTGGTTTAATAAACCGGGCATTAATGACCTTGACGCGGATGCCTTCATTCTCCAGTTTACGGGCTGCCGAAAGTGCGGGGTGAACGGTGGCGCCTACGGCGATGACCGCCAGATCCGTTCCTTCGCAAAGTACCTCTCCCCGACCGATGGGTAGCCCCAAAAGCCTGTCTTCCAGAGGCACGCCGACGCCCTTGCCGCGGGGGTAGCGGATGGATACGGGTAATCCGCATTCCATGGCTGTTTTCAGCATATGCCGCAGTTCGTTTTCATCTTTCGGAGCCATCATGATCAGATGGGGAAGATTGCGCAAATACGATAAATCGAAAAGCCCCTGGTGGGTTGCTCCGTCTTCTCCGACAATACCGGCCCGGTCAATGGCAAAAATGACGGGCAACTTTTGCAGACAAACATCGTGCAGAATCTGGTCATAGGCACGCTGTAAAAAGGTTGAATAAATGGCTACCACCGGCTTAAACCCTTCAACGGCCAGACCCGCTGCAAACGTAACGGCCAGTTGTTCGGCAATGCCGACATCGTATAAACGTTCTGAAAATTTTTGCCGAAACAATGCAAGGCCCGTGCCCTCGCACATGGCGGCCGTAACCGCGACAATCCGGGAATCGTCTGCGGCCAGATCTGCAAGGGTACGACCGAAAATATCCGTGTAGGAAGGCGTTGTGTCGACCGAGGGAATGGTCCGTCCGGTTTCGACATCAAAGGGTGCAATACCATGATAGGTCGGCGAATTTTCTTCCGCATATTTATAGCCTCGTCCTTTTTGCGTGACGACATGCACCAGCACCGGGCCCTTCAATTTGCTGACATTTTCAAAATTCTTAATGAGGAAGTCCAAACGATGTCCTTCCAGCGGTCCGACATACGTGAAGCCCAGTTCTTCAAAAAGAGCGCCGGGAACAACAAAGGTTTTGATTGATTCCTCAATTTGCTTGGAAAACTTTAACAACTGTTCGCCGATACCGGGAATACTTTTGAGGAAGCTTTTCAGTTCTCCTCGAAATTTGGTAAACCGGTCGCCGGTCATGATTCGGTTCAGATAGGAGGAAAGAGCTCCGACATTGGGTGAGATGGACATTTCATTGTCGTTTAGCACGATGATCAGATCCTTGTTGTCACGCGCACCCGACCAGTTCAGACCCTCAAAGGCCATTCCGGTAGTGAGGGAACCGTCACCGATAACGGCGATATTTTTGACCTGTCCGCCCCGAAGGCTTTGCGCTTCGGCAAAAGCCGCCGCTGCCGCGATGGAAGTGCCGCTATGTCCGACATTAAACGTGTCATAAATGCTTTCTTCCCGTTTGGGAAAACCGCTGATGCCGCCCTGCCTGCGCAAAGTGGCGAATTTATCCTTGCGACCGGTGATGATTTTATGCGCATAAGACTGATGGCCGACATCCCAGACCAGTTTGTCTTGCGGCGTGTTGAAGACATAATGCAACGCCAGTGTCAACTCCACAACACCCAGCGAGGAAGCCAGGTGTCCGCCGGAAGACGCGACGGTATGAATGATCAGACTGCGAATTTCGCGGGCAAGCGTATTAAGTTCCGCGATGTTGAGTTTTCGGATGTCCGCGGGATATGAAACATTCTGTAAGACGCTGTAAGAGACGGTTTCCGGGAGTTTCATGATGTTTAGATCAACCTTCAGGATTTTCGTTCCATAATGTAGCGGGCTATCATGCGCAGAGGCAGTGCGCGTGCGTCGAAAGCGGCAATGGCCGATTGGGCGGCGCCGACATGTTCCGCAAGCACCGTCTTTGCTTTTTCCAGTCCCAGAAACGACGGGTAGGTGACTTTGCCCAGTGCTGCGTCACTGCCGGTGTTTTTTCCCATGAGGTTTTTGTCTCCTTCCACGTTCAGAATGTCGTCGGCAATTTGAAATGCTATGCCGACATGGCTTGCGTATTCGGAAAGCGCGTGAATCCGGACATCGCTTGCGCCCGCCAGAATGGCCCCTGATTTAACCGCCGCTATGATCAAAGCGCCGGTTTTGCGTCGGTGTATCTGCTCCAGGTCATTGAAATCCGAAGCGTTTTTTGCCGCAAGAATGTCCAGTGCCTGTCCGCCGACCATGCCCGCGATGCCTGCGGCGCCGGCGATTTCCGAAATAACGGCCAGACGCCTTTCCGCCGCCACACGGACTTTTTCCACACGTGAAAGCAATACAAATGCTTCCGTTAATAGCGCATCTCCGGCGAGAATGGCCACCGCTTCGCCGAATACCTTGTGGTTGGTGGGTTTGCCGCGTCGAAAATCATCGTTGTCCATAGCCGGTAAATCATCATGAATCAGAGAGTAGGTATGAATTAATTCCAGCGCACAGGCCACCGGCATCGCCGGAGCCAGATCACCGCCGCAAGCCTCCAGGGACGCCAGACACAGAATTGGCCGGATTCTTTTTCCTCCGGCGAAAACACTGTAATGCATGGCTTCCAGAAGTTCCGTGGATGGCCCGTCTTTTCCCGGCAGATAGCGTTCGAGGGCCTCTTCGATGATTTTCTTCCGGTCTTTTAGGTAGGCTTCAAGAAATTCCGCGTCATTCATCGTTTACATCATCCTGGAAATTTTTGGTTTTTAAAGAATGGCCATCTTCCAAAAGCAGTTCGACGCGGCGCTCGGCCTCATCCAGTTTTGCCGAACAGAAACGAATCAGCCTGATCCCTTCCTCAAACGATTTCAACGCCGAATCCAGCGGCAGGTTTCCTGCTTCCATTTCCCGGACAATCTGTTCCAGTTTATCCAAAGCGTCTTCAAACTTTTCTTTTGCCATGGCTTACTCCTCATGAATTTTTTCCACCTGCGCGTCGATGGCGCCTCCGGCCAGCTGAATACCGATTTTCTCCTTTAAAGTCAACCGGTTTGCCTGATATACAATTTCTCCATTGGCCAGACGGCGAGTGATGCTGTAGCCCCGGTGCAAAACGGAAAGCGGGTTCAGGGATGAAAGCAGGGCAGAAAGGGCGTGAAGCTTTTCCCGTTGTTGATGCCGATGTTGAGACCAGGTGTTTCGCAAATGGTTTTTCAAATGACCAAGCAAAATTCGTTTTTCGCGCAAACGGTTTGCCGGATTTGCATGATTCATTCTCAATGTCAGCTGTTGCAAGCGATTTTTTCCGGATTGTGCGTTTTGCTCAAGGGCGCGCAGTATTCTTTCTTTCAGCATGTCCAGGGAAATTGAATAATCCATCAGATAGCGCCGGGGATTTTTGAATCGGGCCTGTAGCGAAGTGAGCCGTTCTTTCTGCCTTGTCAGAGCATGCTGTCCAGTGCGGTACAGGCGATTTTGCAGATCATGGATTCGTTCGAGAAGGTTCGATCTTTGGGGAACTGTCAGTTCAGCCGCAGCCGACGGTGTGGGCGCACGCAAATCAGACACAAAATCACAGATGGTGAAGTCGGTTTCGTGACCGACTGCCGAGACAACCGGTATGGTTGAGGAAAAGATTGCCCGGGCCAGATCCTCGTCGTTAAAGGGAGCCAGATCTTCCAGGGAACCGCCGCCTCTGGCAATCATGATAACGTCCACTCTGTCAGAGGTGTGGAGATTTCGGAGAGCGGCAATGATTTCCCCTGCCGCTTCCGTTCCCTGCACCCGGACGGGCGCGATAAGAATGTCCACGGAAGGAAAACGCCGGCGGGTGACATTCAAAATATCCCGGATGACCGCGCCGGTGGGGGAGGTGATGATACCGATACAACGAGGAAGAAACGGGAGTTTTTTCTTATGCGAATCATCGAACAATCCTTCTGACGCCAGTCGGAACTTGAGCTGTTCAAACGCTTTTTGCAGTGCGCCCGTGCCCTGCGGTTCAACCGACTCGACAATGAGCTGGTATTCTCCGCGTGGCGGATAGGCGCCCAAACGTGCCCGGCACAAGATTTTCATGCCGTCTTCAAGGTCGAAGTTTTGGATACGATTGCGAAAATTGCCGAATTGACGAAAAAAAACCGCCCGAATCTGGCTTCTGTCGTCTTTCAGCGTGAAATAGACGTGGCCGGACTGGGGACGGCGCAAATTGGAAACTTCGCCTTCTATCCAGAGGGAACCAAAGGCATCCTCCAGAAAGATTTTAATTTGATCGTTAAGTTGCGAAACGCTTAGTATTTCTTTCATTCACCTCATCCTGGAGGTGAACTACCAGATATTGACAGGACTGACAAGATTCAATTCTGCAAGTCAGGCAAACATATTGATGATACCTCCCTGCCCCTCCTCGTTCAAACTTCCAGATGACTGTTTGGGGGTATAAACGGTAGTCGTTTTTCCGCCGGAGACGTACATTCGACCACATTCCGGACAAACTGCATAAGAGAGGGTTACCGAAGAATGAGCGGTCATGCCTTCTTGTTCCGCTTTTGCCCGGTTGTTGGTGACATGCTCATATTCGTGAGATACAACCGACGCCATGGATTGGGAGGGGGAGATGTGGGTCGGTGTCTGAAAGGATACGGATAAATCGTTGGATCGGTCCTGATACTTTCTATTGGCGCAGGTCTGGCATTCTTCAGGAAAAAAATCCGTTTTGCCGG
>DAOLNX010000038.1:0-26748 GCA_035416785.1 Smithellaceae bacterium
TTTTGAACCACTTCGCCTAAAACCGGCAAACTATCTGCTCGGGATACGGCGGCGGCCAGATTTTCGATGCCGCCGGGAATATGCTTCAGGAATTCCTGTTTCCCCTTTTTAAGTCCCAGGAAACCGTAAGCGCCCAGCGCCTGCATCAATCTTTGCGCCGATCCTTCCCAGAAACAGGCGGCAAACCGGTCCGGACCGTCATCGGGCTGGGAAATCCGGTAATAAAAACAGATGAGTTCGTTTCTTTCCTCCGGCGAAAAAACCACATACGGGTCGCAAACCAGCGATGCCAGATCATAGAATAGATTGCCCGTCCTCAAACCCTGAAAATCGAGAAAAAAAGGACGGCCATTTCTGATCATAATGTTTTGTGATTGAAAATCCCGGTGAATGAGACAGGGGGGAACGCTTTGCAAACGGTCAATCAGCGATTCCATTTCCTCTTCCCAGGCGCGCATCTTATCGTGCGAAAGAGAGATTCCACAGACCGCTTCCACAAAATTATCCAGAAAATAACGATGTTCCCAGGCATAAAGAGCCGGGTCGTAGCCCGGATTGAGCTTCAAATTTACGGGCCATTCGTCCGGCTTCAGTCGATGAAGCTTAAATATTTCTGAAAGGACCGTCAGGTAATGGCGGCGCCTTTCATGCCAGGGAAGCTCCCGCAGAGAATATAAATCCGTTTCCCCCAGGTCTTCCACCAGTAAAAAACGTTTGGGAAGATCACAGGCGATGATGCGCGGAACCGGCAGGCCAATGCCGGTGAGAAAACGATTGATGTCCGCCCAGTATGCGTTTTCTTCGACATCGGTCCCGTATTCCATGAAAATGAATGTAGCCCCCTGCGGAAGGCGCACACGGTAGAAATGGCGGTCCGATCCGCCTTTTCGAATAGGTTCGTAAAAATAATCCGTCGCTTGCAAATGAACACGGAGAAATTTTTGAATTTCTTCTTTCATGGGCCCCGCTTCCGTAATTTATCGTATTCTTCAAGAGTTCCGAGATCATACCAGTATCCCTCATCAAGAAGGACGCCGCCGATGGAGTGCGGATTTTCTCTGATGCTTTCAATCAGTGGCAATATGATCGATTCAATTTTACCTGCGGTCAGCCGCTGCAAAAAGCGGGTTTCCAAAATATAAATCCCGGAAAAAACACAGCTTTGAACGCCATCTTGGCCTAAAGTGCCTCTCATATCGCAGATAAAGCCTTCAGAGTCAATATGGACGTTCGCCAATCCGCCACTGCTGCGCAGTGCAAGCGTTGCTTGCGTATTTCGTTCAAAATGGTGATTCACCAGCGTCGCAATCGGTAAATTGGTCATAATATCGCCGTTATAGACAATAAGGCGTTCTTCCGGTCCGATCAGGTCCTCGATATTTTTAATTCCTCCCGCCGTGTCCAGTAAAACCGGCTCATGGCGAAACATGATGGGAATACCCCGCCAGCTCCTTTCTGGAAAAGCTTCCTGGTATCTTTCTGACGCATGATGCGTGTTGACGATAAATCTTTGAATTCCAATATCTTGTAGATGGTCCATTGCGTAGGTGATCATCGGCCGACCGCCGATCGGCAAAAGCGGTTTGGGCATGTTTTCCGTCAGGGGCCGCAGTCTGGTTCCCCGACCCGCCCCAAGAATGAAAGCGGTTGTAAGAGATTTGATGGGCATGTTTTCTTTTTTCCGGTTTCCGACTGAAAGTCGATGGAAACTTTGGGCGGTTGTTCAAACCGGTTTTTCATCACCAACTTTTCTGTCAGGTATTTTACCTGCTTCCCTTTTTCGCCGCAAGAAGAACATTCCGGAATGCGGATTTGCCCGAAGGGATTCAAAATCCGCTTGACGGAGCCATCCAGGTTCCTGTAAGGCTCATGATTATCGGATCCGAAAAAGGAGACATTATGAAAAAAACAATTAAATTTAGGAGTTTGTGCTTTGTCATCCTGATCATGGTGTTTATCGGTCATGCTCAACCGGCATCCTCAGCGGGAAATCAAATGAAGGTTGCCGCACTGCTCGATTTTTCGGGACACTACAGTCAATTTGGCAGGGAAACGAGGCAAGCCATGGAGCTTGCTCTGGAGGAGACAAAAAATATCGAAGTCCATTTTTTTGATACGAAAAGCGATTTGAAAGTAGCGGATCATCTGTTAACCGGAGTTATCGAAAAAGGCGATTATCAGGTGGTGGTTACGTTTGCAAGCTGGATTTCCAACGGTCTTGCGGCAAGAATTCAGTCCGGCCATATGCTGCAAATGGCCGTGGGAAGCGCGGTTTTTGACCATGCCGATCAGAAAAACTGCGTGAGATTTACAGGCGATGTTCGCAATGAAATTCAATATCTTACGAATTATTTAAAAAAGTACGAAAAAGTCGCCGTGATGTATTTTCATAACGATTACGGTATATCCTGGAACAACGCCTTGAAATCGGCGCTGAAAAATAAACTGGTCAAATCTGTTTCCTATAAGGATACCGATCGCATATTTACCGATTCGCTGAAAGCCATCAAGAAAGCAAAACCCGATGCGCTGGTTTTAATCAGCACCAAAGAAGCGGCCCAGATTGCCAAACAAGCATCGGAGATTCGTCTTCAAGCCGCTCTGTTCGGAGCAAGACCGACGTTGACCAATTGGTTACTGGCCGAGCCGGCCGCAGGGGGATTGATGTTTTCCTATCCGGATCTTCAAGAAACGCTTCCGGTTTTTGCATCCTTTAAAAATCAATACGGGTATCGAATGTCCGCTTTCGGGGCGGAAGGATACGATTTGATCAAGTCTCTCGACGGTTTCTGCCGCCGGGAAATGGCAAACAAAACCATGTTCGCAAATTATGCAAATAAAACCTATGACGGAGCTCTGGGGCAAATCTCATTTAATGAAAATGCTCAGGCGGATTACCGCTATGCGATCTTTCTCATCAAAAACAGCTCCTGGGAAAAAATGAAATAATATCATGATAATATCATGGATTCATGAAGGAAACCGTTTTTAAATATTCTTTATATTTATTCTGTATTCTTTATGGATGGGTGTCCCTTCTCCTGCAATATGGTGAAATATCGACTGTTATCCAGTACCACGCTTTTGGGGAATGCGCCAAATACGCCTTGATTCCCTCCCTGACGGTCGGAGGAATCAGCGGCTGGATTTATGGACAGTTCATCTTGAACAAGGTTTTGTCATTAAAGCCTTTGTTCCTGGCTGTTTTGTTAAGTGTTTTTCTGATTATCATGGCCGAGCCCTATCTTGCCGCCATCAACAGGAATTTTGGAAAACAAGAGAAAGTGACCATGGAAGGAACGATCATCCGTAAATATGTCTCCTGGATCTCCCATGAACACGCAAAAAGAAAAATCCTTGAAATCCGTGTGAATCCATGGAAGCAGAATGTGAAATTCGAAGTGAATATGTCTATGTTTCTATCATCGGCCGTCGGAAATGAGTTTAAAAGAAATTTCATGCGGGGATGTCTGGGGTGGTATTATTGACGGCAAAGGTTTGGATCAACAAACGCAACTTTATCGTTATTCAGGAAAACCATCAGGCAATTATCGTGAATAATATCGGGATGATTGCGGTCTGCGGCCGCGAAACATTTTTATGAGATTTTCAAACGACCGGAAAAGCGGGTGGATTTTATCGTCCTGCCCCATTGACGAAGTTCTTCCGGACTTGAAAGAGGCCATCCGGAGGCATTCGGCCGTGATTCTTCAGGCTCCGCCCGGTTCCGGTAAAACCACAAGAGTTCCGATTGCGCTTTTAGATGTGATTCCTCCGGGGCAGGGTCGTATCCTGATGCTCGAACCCAGGCGGATTGCAGCGGTTTCCGCAGCCCGGTGGATGGCCAAGATGCTGGGAGAGGAAATCGGACAAACGCTCGGATATTCCATCCGTTTCGACAGCCGCGTCTCTTTGCAAACCCGCATCGAGGTGGTAACGGAAGGAGTTCTGACCCGGCGGATTCTGACCCAGCCCACCCTTCCCGATATTGCGATGGTGATTTTTGATGAGTTCCACGAACGAAGCCTCCAGACAGACCTTGCCCTGGCTTTGTGTCTGGATATTCGACGTGCGCTGCGCGTCGATCTGAAAATTCTTGTAATGTCCGCCACGCTGGATAGTGGACCGGTTTCCGCTCTTTTGGACGGAGCGCCGATCATCACGGCGCAGGGACATACCTACCCGGTGGAGGAACGCTATTGCGGTGATCGTCAGGATCAACCCGTGACCCGGCGTGTGACCGACGTGATCAGAAGAGCTTTGCGCGAGACTTCCGGCGACATCCTTGTCTTTCTTCCGGGAGAAAGAGAGATTCGCACGGTAAGTGAAAGACTGACGGAAATGATGCAAAGCGGAGCAATCAACCGTCTCTCTCTTCATCCCCTCTATGGAAATTTGCCTTTTGAGGAACAGGAACGGGCTATTTTGCCCGCTGCCGAACGAAAAATCATCCTTTCCACCAATATTGCGGAAACCAGTCTCACCATCGAAGGGGTCAGAGTTGTGATTGACTGTGGCCTAACCCGCAGGATTGAATATGATCCCGCAACCGGCATGAATCGCCTGGCCACCGTCAATATTTCCCAATCGCAGGCCCGGCAACGGAAGGGCCGGGCAGGCCGTCTGGAACCGGGGATCTGTTATCGGCTTTACAGCGCCCATACCTTTTCGTCTTTTCTGGCCTTCGCATTGCCGGAAATCGTCCTTTCCGACCTGACAGACCTGGTGCTTGATCTGGCTGACTGGGGAGTCAAAAATCCTGCAATGCTCTCCTGGCTGGATGAACCACCTTCCCGGGCCTGGGAATCGGCGCAAGATCTGCTAAAAGAGCTGGGCGCACTGGATCATTCAGGCGCCATAACGAAAGAGGGCAAGGCGATGGCCCGTTTTCCGGTTCATCCGCGTCTGGGCAGACTGATCTTAAAAGCGTCTCAACGGGGTTGCTCCTTGCTGGGAACGGATCTGGCTGCACTTCTTTCCGAACGGGATATTCTCCGTTTGGCCCGGCTTCGCGACGCGCATACGTTGGGCGGCTTTGATTTGAGTGATCGGGTTGCGC
Source organism: Smithellaceae bacterium (assembly GCA_035416785.1). Lineage (GTDB taxonomy): Bacteria > Desulfobacterota > Syntrophia > Syntrophales > Smithellaceae > UBA8904. The sequence continues at coordinate 5,060 of DAOLNX010000038.1, forward strand.
TTTTGCATAAATGGCGAAAGGAGAAAAAGCCAACCGCAGAAACGGATCTTTCCGCGCTGAAGGCGGTGGATGCGGTATCGCGACAATTGTGGCGCCTGTTGAATAAAACACTGGCTGATTTCGGCGAAGTGGATTCCGGCATGATTGCCCGCCTGCTTCTTTTTGCCTTTCCTGATCGCATCGCCCAAAAGCGCGAGGAGGACGAAGGACGATATGTCCTACGTTCGGGAAGAGGAGTAAAACTTGCGCCGAAGAGCCTTGCCGCCCAAAGTCCTTACATTATCGCCGTCGTTGTCGATCACGGAGAAAAGGCCCTGGGCACGGTGCACGTCGCGGAACCTCTTCCAGAAGAAATTCTTCGGCTGGAACTGGCCGGCGAAATCGAAATCCGCGAGCGGTTGGAGTGGAACCGGCAGGAAGGACGCGTGACCGGGATGCTGGAAGAACGACTCGGCGCCATGTTGCTTTCGGCAAGACCATTTTCTCCAACACCGGAGGAAATCGCAATCCTTCTTTGCGATGCCATCCGTTCACGAATGGTAAAGATCCCCTTCAGTCCCGAAGCCCTGCAATTTCAAGCCCGTTTGCGCCTGATCCGCTGGGCCTTTCCCGAAGAAAACTGGCCGGATGTGTCCGAAGAGGCGCTTCTGGAAAACCCCCGGGATTGGATTATTCCCTGGATTTCCGGTATTCGAAGCGCGGAAGAACTTGCCGCGCTGGATATCCTGCCTGCACTTCAGGAGAGGCTTTCCTGGGAACAGCGGCGCCGGTTGCAGGAGAGAGCACCTGTATCCATTCTGGTTCCGAGCGGCCACAACATTCCGATTGACTATGTTTCCGGAACCATACCCGTCCTGGCCGTCAAACTTCAGGAGATGTTCGGTTTGCCAGAAACTCCCGCAATCGCCGAAGGTCGGGTGCGCTTGCTTCTTCACCTTCTTTCACCGGCGCGCAGGCCCGTTCAGATTACACAAGACCTGAAACAATTCTGGATGAGCGGCTATCCTCAAGTGAAAAAGGAACTCAAAGGCCGCTATCCAAAACATCCCTGGCCCGATGACCCCTGGAACGCCACACCCACCCGAAAAACCAGAAGCAGCTCCGGATAAACAAAAGCTCTCCATTTTTTTTATCGCGTAAACATTTTCAGAGAAATGGCTTCGAACACTCCGGAAAAAATCCGCAAAGCTTCTTGCCAGCAATGGAAACTTTTGTTAAGATTATCATTAGAAAAGTGGGGGCTTTTTACTGTAAGACCAGTGAAAACGACAGGCATCATCAAATCCTGCAAGCATATTTCTATGGGAACAAAGGGGAAACGTATTTATGATTTACAATGAAGAATTTGAAACACTACCACGAGAAGCGCTAAAGGCTCTGCAACTGAAAAGGCTTCAGCAGGTTCTGCAGCGCGTTTATTACACCGTCGGTTTTTACAAAAAGTCCATGGACGCAGCAAAAATTACTCCGGAAAGCATTCAATCCCTGAAGGATTTACAAAAGGTTCCCTTTATCACCCGTCAGGATTTGCGCAATAATTATCCCTTCGGTCTTTTTGCCGTTCCGATGAGTAACATTGTGCGTTTGCATGCATCTTCGGGAACCTCCGGACGGGCTTCCGTGTTCAGCTACACAAGGCGCGACCTGGATACCTGGACAGACCTGACCGCGCGTTCCCTGGTCGCAGCAGGCCTGAACAAAAACGACATCGTTCACAATGCCTTCAGTTACGGCCTTCTTCCGGGCGGCCTGGGATTGCATTACGGCATTGAAAAAATCGGCGCCAGCGTGATTCCCATATCCGATGGGAACACCAAACGGCAAATCACCATTCTGCAGGATTTCGGGCCGACCGTCCTTTGTGCCACGCCGTCCTACGCTCTGCATCTGGCCCAGGAAGGAACAGCAATGGGCGTCAATATGAAATCCCTGCAACTGCGTGTCGGCATCTTCGGTTCAGAACTCTGGAGTGACGCCACACGCGACGCCATCGAGGAGGCCTTTAATATCAAAGCCCTCAATATCTTTGGACTTTCGGAAATAATGGGACCGGGCATTGCCATGGAATGTCTGGAAGGTCGCCGCGGCATGCACATCTTTGAAGACCACTTCATCGTGGAGACCATCAATCCTCAAACAGGCGAAACGCTACCAGAAGGGGAAGAAGGAGAGCTGGTTTTTACCAGCCTGACCCGGGAAGCTTTTCCTCTCATCCGATACCGGTCAGGAGACATTTCACGATTGATTACCGAGCCCTGCCGATGCGGTCGTACACATATCCGCATGGAAAGGGTGCTCAAAAGAAGTGACGACATGCTGACAATCCGCGGCATTAATATTTTCCCCGTACAGGTTGAAGCCATTCTTAAAGATATTCAAGGAGTTGAGCCTCATTACCAGATGATTCTCGACAAGGAAGGGGCTCTGGACGCTGTTGAACTCCATGTGGAAGTCAGTGACATATTCTTTGGCGAGGCAGGCGGCGTCAAAGAGCTGCAAATGATTGAAAAGCGGATTGTCAAGGACATGAAAGACTACCTCAGTATCTCACCCCGCGTCAAACTGGTCACCCCGCAAACCTTGAAGGAAGGCGGAAAAAAAGTCATCGATAAACGAACGATCTGATCTGAAGGAAAGGAATCATGTATGAAAGTAGAGCAAATCTCTGTTTTTCTGGAAAACAAACCTGGATCCCTGGAACACGCCACACGTGTTCTCAAAGAAAACAATATTAATATCCGAACCTTATCTATTGCAGAAACCGTTGATTTCGGCATTTTGCGTCTGATTGTCAACGATGTGGAAAAAACCAACCAGGTGCTTAAAGAAGCTGGTTTCCGCGTCAGCAAAACCATTGTCGTCGCTGTGGAAGTGCCGGATCAGCCAGGCGGCCTGCATGGCATCATGGAAGTTCTGCAAAAAGAATCCATCAACGTCGAATATCTGTATGCGTTTGTCGAGAAAAGCGGCCAAAACGCCGTCATTATTTTCCGCTTTGATGATCCGGAAAAAGCCATTGATGTGCTTCTGAAGCAGAAGTTTACAGTTGTGCCAGGCGCCAAGCTTTACGAATTTTAATGCATCCTTTTGAACCAGGATTTCACAAGAGATTGGTTCTTCATAGCACGCGGATCCTTGAATAAACAGACGGCTTGGTGTTTCATTTTCTTGAAGAAAAGGGAGATCATCTGGTATAATAGCGTAAAAATTCGCGTTCAGGAGGAGGTGAAAAAAGCGGTAGCCTTGCACAATTGGAATTGATCTACTATTTTCAGGGAGGGTAAGACATGAAAACGAGAAATCCATGGTCTTTATTATTTTGTATTTGCGCGTTGGTATTTCTTTTTGTCTCCACCGCGCCTGCGGAGGATACGATATTTTCTAACGAAAATCCTTCAGCAGTCATGAGAAGTCCCAGCGCACCACCAAGTCCAACCCAGTTTACTTTAAAAACGCAATCGAGAATCACCTATCTTAGAACCTACCATTGGAATAACGGCAACGGACAAGATCCGGGAACCATTACGCTGAAGAATCTTAATACCGGCAAACAATTTTCTTTTCAAGCGACCAGTTACAACAAATACTACTGGGTCGTTAAACCAAGCTACTGCTATCGCGCAGGCACGTATCAAATAACAGTTTCCTCTCCTTCCACCTGGTCCTATAACAGCCAATCGGGCAGCAAGGGTTTTGCAACCGTCAACGCCGATCCGATACCGACTCCGGAACCCGGCGAGAAAGGTCCGGTCTGTGAGTGAGGGTTTGACGACAGAACACAATTGAACGCGAATAACAAAGAGCCTTATCCAAAGAGGCTCTTTTTTTTTACCGGTATAAGCCTTATATCCGATTTCCTTTTTTGCCGTTTTGTCCGGATGATTCCATTGTGGATACGGGAAAAAACAGAGAAACGCTGGTCCCCCTGCCCAACCGGCTATCGATTTCCATTTTGCCGCCGTGGACCAGCATCAGATGCTTAACAATGGACAGGCCAAGGCCCGTGCCTCCCAGTTCACGGGATCTGGCTTTATCCACACGATAAAAGCGTTCGCCCAAACGTTGCAGTTCTTCCTTGGGAATACCCATTCCCGTGTCGAATATCCTTAAAACGACGAAGTTGTCCTGAACCTCGGCATCTATGGTTACCCGGCCACCGGAACCGGTAAATTTCACAGCATTGTCCAGTACGTTGACCAGGATCTGGCATAGTCGATCCCGATCCGCTTTCACCGGCGGAAGATTTCGGGTTAAATCGTTTTGCATCGAAATTTTCTTTTCCTTCGCTTTGGCTTCCAGAAGGGAAATCACATGGTCAACCGTTTCGGACAGCAATATCGGTTCAAAATGAAATTCCATTTCACCCAGCTCAATTTTTGAAATGGTCAACAGGTCTTCCACCAGGCGATGAAGCCGTTGCGCCTGCCGGAGCATAACATCGATAAACCGCCTGGCGTCTTCAGCGCTTTCCAACGCGCCGTTTTGCAGCGTCTCCAGATAACCGATGATCGCCGTGAGCGGTGTACGGATTTCATGCGAGACGTTGGCAATAAAATCCGTCCGGATTTGCTCCAGTTTTTTCAAACGGGTAACATTGTGAAACACAACCATAAACTTCTCTTCATCGGGATAGCCATGAATTTCAGAAATGCTGACCTGTAGAATCACCGGATGGAGGCCGCCCAGCGTTATTTCGCCTGTTGCTGTTTCCTGGGATTGACGAAACTTCAGGAACAACCTTTGCAAGTCCGCATTGCGAAAGGCTTCCATCAGCGTCTTGCCCGCAATTTTCCCATAAGGCTCTTTCAGAATATGGATCAGAGACGGACTGACCATCTCTATGGATTCATGGGTATTGACGATTAATACGCCTTCATCGATGCTGGTCAGCGCTGTCATGAGTTTGCTTTTTTCTTCATTGGCCAGGCGGATTTTGCTCTGCAGTTCTTCCACAAGATAATTGATATTGTCGGCCAGGGTTTTTGTCTCATCGGATGTATTCAGAAGAATGCTTCCCTGGAGATCTCCCTGTCTCAATTTCCGGGTGAACTGTTCCATGGCCCGTATGGGCTTGGCCAGTTGATAAGAAACCAGAATTGCTAGGATCAATGAAAAGATCGATATGATCAGAATCGTCAGAAAAACGGTTTGATAAACCTGGTCAATGACGTTTTGCACATTATGAAGAGGTCGTGCCAGCCGGACATAACCGGTTATTTGATCTTTATCATGGAGGGTCACGGCAACATAGAGCATATTTACGCCTAATGTCTGACTGAAACGCACGGACTTGCCTTTTCCCCTGACTCTGGCTTCCTGTATTTCCGGCCGGTTCAGGTGATTGTCCAATCCGGCGATGTCTTTTTCCGAGTCGGCAAAAACCCTGCCCCGAACATCCGCCAACGTCACCCGGGATCCGGATAGGTACGCGATATGACGCACCTGCTCAAGCCCGAATTGCGTTTTGCTCAAATCGATCAGGCCGGCGTACGTCTGTAGCTCCTCCACGATCTGGCCGGTCATGACCTGCTGAATCTCGTTTTTGATGAAGGTGCTCAAAACGATAAAGGAGAAGGCAATGACGACAAGATAGGAAAAAAATATTTTAAAAAAAAGACTGCGTTTCACAACGGCCCCTTATTTGCTCGACGGATAGTTTTGATGCCGGACATTTTCCCCGGTCAACATATAGATGACCATATCGGCAATTCCCTGGGCGTGATCGGCAATGCGCTCCATATTTTTGGATATCTGCATAATCATCAGAGATCGGTTGATGGATCTGGAATCCTCCAGCATGTAAGTCAGAAGCTCGCGGAAAATCTGCTCGTTCAAATCATCGACAATCTGCTCCGTTTGCCGGACTCTTTCTGCAACAGCCAAGTCGTTGCGAATAAAGCTGTCCAGAGAATCCCGAATCATGCCTCTGACCAGATCGGTCATTCGCGGCAAATCAATATACGGTTTCAGCTGCGGCTCATTGTTCAGAATGAGGGCCTTTTCCGCGATGTTGACCGCCATATCCCCGATGCGCTCCAGGTGACCGGTAATTTTGATGGCCGTGGTGATGAAGCGCAAATCAATCGCCGCAGGCTGGCGAAGAGCAAGAACTCTGATGCATTTTTCTTCCAGTGCGGTGTCCAGGCGGTCAATTTCGTCATCATCGTGAATCACCTTACGGGCAAGATCCGCATCCCGTCCGGAAAGAGATTCCATCGCGTTGCGCGTAGCTTCTTCGGTCAGTGCGCCCAGAAAAATCAAGCTGTCTTTAATGGCCTGCAGTTCCTGTTCATAATGCAGGCTGGTATGCTTTTTTTCGTCCATCATGCCTCTTCTCCTCCATGTTCAGCCGAATCTTCCCGTAATATAATCCTCTGTCTGTTTGATGTCGGGCTTTGTGAATATTTTTTCCGTTTTGTTGTACTCGATCAAATGGCCCAGGTAAAAAAATGCCGTTTCATCCGATATGCGTGCCGCCTGCTGCATGTTGTGCGTAACGATAATGATCGTGTATTTATCCTTTAATTCTTCGATTAATTCCTCAATTTTGGCGGTGGAAATGGGATCCAGCGCGGAGGTCGGCTCGTCCATCAGCAAAACATCCGGCTTCATCGCCAGCGCCCTCGCAATGCAGAGACGCTGCTGCTGCCCTCCAGAAAGATTCATCGCGGATTTGTTCAGAATATCTTTGACCTCATCCCATAAAACCGCTTGTTTCAGGCTTTGTTCGACCAGCGCGTCCATATCGCTTTTGGAAAAGCCGTTTAATGCCGGACCGTAGGAAATATTGTTGTAGATGGTTTTGGGAAAGGGGTTGGGCTTTTGAAACACCATGCCGATTTTGCGCCGAATTTCCACCGGATCCACATTTGGCGCATAGATATTTTCGTTTTCAAAAATTATCTCTCCTTCCACGCGCGTGCCGTCAATCAATTCATTCATCCGGTTGAAAAGCCGCAGCAATGTGGACTTCCCGCAACCTGACGGACCGATCAGGGCCGTCACCTTGTTTTTTTTGAAATTCATCGAGATATCCGTCAGAGCGCGCACCGCGCTATAAAAAAAATTCACATGACTGACGGTAATAATATCGCAAGATTCCATTTCTACCACCTTTTATTTCTTCTCATATATCCGCGAATGACAATCGCGATCAAATCAATGCCCAGCACGACCGCTACCAGCACCAGCACCGTGCCGAACTGGATGGGTCTGGTCGCTTCGATATTGGTGCCCGCTGTGGCCAGGACGTAAATGTGATACGGTAGAGCCATGACTTCGTCAAAAACCGATCCGGGCAGCTTGGCTGTAAAATAGGCGGCGGCGGTAAACATGATGGGCGCGGTTTCTCCCGCAGCCCGGCCGATACCCAGAATGGACCCGGTCAAAATGCCCGGCAGGGCGTTGGGCAAAACAATCCGGTAGGTCGTCTGCCACTTGGTTACACCAAGAGAAAGCGACGCTTCGCGGAAGGTCTGAGGTACGGCTTTCAGAGCTTCTTCGGAAGCGCCGATGATCGTCGGCAAAATTAAAAAACCTAGGGTGAGCGATCCGGATAAAATACTGGAACCCAATTCCAGATATATGACGAAGAACCCCAGGCCAAAAAGCCCGAAAACCACGGAAGGCACACCGGCTAAACAGTTGATGCCGACCCGGATCAAACGGATCACCCTTCGCTGCCTGGCGTACTCCGTCAGATAAATTGCCGAAGCAATACCCAAAGGCAAACCCACCGCGACGGCTCCGAACGTCAGATACACTGTGCCCAAAATGGCAGGCATGATTCCGCCTTTGGTCATCGAATCCGTCGGCGGCTTCGTGATGAAATCCCAACTGATAACGGAAAAACCGTTGAGAAAAATGTATAAAATGATCCCACCTAAAGCGAGCGTAATCACCAACGCAGACGCACGTACCAGTGTAAAAAAAATGGTCTGCTTCATATAGCGCCAGCGAATGGAATTTTGTTGTCCAAGCTTCATACTCTCGACCTATAGCGTCGCTGAACCGGTCTGTTTGAATTTGTGCGATACATAGTCGGCAATCAAATTAAAAGCCAGCGTCAAAAAAAACAAAACCATGCCGATGGCAAATAGCGCCTGGTAATGCGCGCTTCCATAAGGCGTTTCTCCCATCTCCGCGGCGATGCTCGCCGGCATCGGGCGTACGGAATCGAAAAGGCTCTCCGGAATCGCCGCCGACCCGCCGGCCACCATCAGCACCACCATGGTTTCGCCAATTGCCCTGGCCATTCCCAGCATCACTGCCGTGGATATTCCGGAAAGCGCCGCCGGCACGATCACCTGTACAATCGTTTCAAACTTGGTTGCGCCCAACGCGTAGGAAGCTTCCTTGAATTCGCGGGGTACGGCGTAGAGAGCATCTTCAGAAATACTGGATATCGTAGGAATTGCCATGATGGCCAGAATGATCGAAGCATTGAAAATATTCAGACCGGTCGGCAAATCAAAGGTTTCTTGAAGCCAGGGCGCAACAATCACCATGCCAAAAAAACCGAGAACGACGGAGGGCAATCCGGCCAGAAGTTCGATAACGGATTTGAGAATTTCCTTCACGCGTTGAGGCGCAATCTCTGAAATGTAAATCGCCGCCATTACGCCGAGCGGCACAGCTATCAGGGTGGCCATCAGCGTAACGATGAGAGACCCAACCATCAGCGGGAAAATACCAAAAGACGGGGGTTCATAAGTGGGATACCATTCCATGCCGAAAAGAAAATCTTTGACGGACACAACTGTGAACAGGGGAAGACCTTCCCGGAACAGGGAGTAAACGATCAACCCCAGGACGACAACGGAAACCAGCGAAAACAGAAAGAAAATATATTTCATGAATATTTCTTTGGTTTTTCTGGTCATCAGGCGCTTTTCTCCCCAAACACTTTTTTTATCCATTTTTCATTTCGTCACGGACAAACCCGAATTCATGCCGGTATCTTCATGCCTTATTCCCGAATTCTATTTTTTACCCTTCTTTCCCACTTTTTGAACCTCCGTGAGCGGAACAAAGCCTTCCTTGGCAACCACCTTCTGTCCTTGTGTCGATTTTACAAAAGCAAGATACTTGGCCACGGCGTTCTGCGGTTCACCATTTGTGTACATGTAAAGCTCGCGAGAGAAAGGATATTCCTTGGACATGGCCGTCTGTATGCTGGCGGTGATGCCGTTAACCTGCAGAGGTTTCACGCTTTTATTGAGATATCCGATTCCCAGATAGGCAATGGCATATTTGTTTTTGGCCACTGCGGTCACCAAAGCGCCATTGGAAGCCAGCATCTGCGCTTTCGGGGTGACTTTGGCTTTCTTCATAACGAAATGATCCCAGGACTCAAAAGTACCGGAAGAGGAATCACGGGAGATCACAACGATCTTCAGGTCGTCGCCACCCAATTCTTTCCAGTTGGTGATATTTCCCTGGTAAATCTGTCCCAGTTGATCGACGGTCAGATTCTTGACTTTGTTTTTCGGATGCACAACGGGAATAATGGCATCATAAGCAACAATATGTGCCACCGGATGGACACCCTTCGATTTGGCCAATTCAATCTCCTTTGGCTTAATTTCTCTGGACGAGGTAGCAATGTCCGCTGTCTTGTCGATCAAAGCCTTGATCCCTTCACCGGAACCGCCGCCGGAAAGAGACATCTGAACACCGGGATTGGCTTTCATAAATGCCTCCAGCGTTCCCTGCGCCACCGGCAAAACCGTGGTTGATCCTTTGATGACGATAGAGTCGGCTGCGGCTGATACTCCTGCCGCAAAATACAACATGCAAAACCCGAAAATCAGTTTACGAATCACATTCATTTCTTTATCTCCTTATATTTTTTCCTAGGATACCCATGAATTGTTACAAAATGATGAAGCTATAAAGAATATTTGAATAATAAAAGTGCGATCGCCCTGCTGGATGTTCATACAGGAAAAGATTTTGGAAAATCCGGAAGAAAACAGAAATTATCTTTCGATATCGGCAAATTTGTAGCCGAATCCTCGAACCGTCAGAATGAAGCGGGGATTTTCCATATCCTCTTCGATCTGACTTCGTAAACGGCGAATGTGAACATCGACGGATCGGTCAGTAACAAATTGATCATCCCCCCAGACATTTTGAAGAATCTGGTTTCGCGAAAACACTCTGCCAGGATTGCGGCTTAAAAAGAAAAGAATTTTTAGTTCGATGGGACTCAAATTGATTGGATATCCGTGCACCCAAACGGCACAGGACGCATAGTTGATGGACAAATTCTTATATTCAAATGTCTTTTTTTGAAGGGACATATCTTGTTCTTTGGTGCGGCGTAAAATGGTTCTGACTCTTGCAATAAGTTCCTTCACGCTGAAGGGTTTGGTAACGTAATCATCCGCACCAAGTTCGAGACCGATGATTTTATCGGTTTCATCACTTTTGGCTGTAAGCATGATAATCGGCATAGTGGCTGTTCTTGAATTTGCGCGAATGTTTTTGCAGATATCCAAACCGTTTATACCGGGAAGCATTAAATCCAGAATGATCAGATCCGGCTTCTGTAATTCTGTAATGGTAAGAACCTGAGTGCCGTCAAATGCTTTGATGGTTTTGAATCCTTCTCTTTCCAAATTAAAGGCGATCAGATTGGCAATGTCTTTTTCATCCTCTACGATCAGAATTTTTGCCATATTTGTCCATGCTTCCCTTCCGCCACATCTCATGCGGCAATTTTATGCTTTCCCGATTCTCTTCTCCACTTGAAACAGTAAATGCCCCAAATACAGGCTTCAAAACAAGCCGGCCTCATCACAGTCCGGACCTTTCATACATTCCGCCCAACGGACTTTTCCCTTTCTGGGGCCGTCACCCTGATCGATTTCCTGGTCTTTTCGGACACACTCCGGCGTCTTCATGCGTCCAAAATAAACCGCCCGGGAATGTCGGAGCCATTCCCCCGTGAAATGATCTTCTTTCTCAACGACAACGCAATTGGAAAGACCGGATTTCTCCGTCATTCCGCACCCGGCAATAAGCATGATGACAACGATCAAAACCGTTAAAAATAATAATTGATAAATTCTTTCCTTTTCATTCCATAAATCAAATTTCATCAAACATCCTCGTGTTCATGTTTATTCATCAACAAAAGCTCTAAGATAACGATTCTTTTGCCAATATCCTACTTTTCTCATTCCAATCGGCAAAATAATACAGATCCGCATCTTGAGGCCAAATCTTATTCCTTCCCGGCTTTTTTCCATGGGCAAGCTTCATCTGAGACCCATAATTTCCATCCCGGGCAAAAAAATGCATCTCCGATCCGAGAGTATAATATCGGCCGGTTGGACTGACAATGCCGACCGGTGAATATCCCATGGAGATTTCTTCCGCCTCAAAAGTTGCCTGTCTGATTTCCAGAGGCAAGGCATCCGGACTGCTTTTGATAATAATATTCTGATGGATGGCTTCAATTTTTTCCGCAACAGGCCATCTGACAGGTGGAACTTGAGCAACAACAACGAGCACTCTCTCTTGGATGGTGTTATCGCCATTGCCCACGGAGCAGGGAAAATGCATCATGAGACCCGTCCGGTCAACAACACCCCCGATACTGGCGAGTGCTGTGATTTGTTCATCGCTCAAGGAGAGATCGCTTACGTTCCATTTTTCAAAAAAAGCCAAATGGGTCGGACGAATCCGGGTAACCCACGGGGTTAGTGCATGCATGTACCAAACACATCCGCATTTTCGGCAGACATAGCGCAATCCGCTTTTCAGAGCGCCAGCAGGTTGAAGGTCGGGGAATGATGCCAGAAGCGATTTATCAATTGCATCTAATTGACAGGTACGGCAACGATTCAACCACCGGTGAAATTTGTCCATCAAATTGATATTCATTAAAACAAAATAATTGATTAAGAACATTTTGGCAAACAAAAATACCTCGCGAAAGAAACACCTGTGTGTAAAAATTTAATATTATAAGGTCTTTGAAATATGATAGAATAACGAATAACCGATTCAAGGAGGCGCGCAGCCTGTGTATTCTGCGGTGAGATTGCTGATTGTTGTGGTAAGTGTCATTTTACTGTTTTTCGGGGTCAGCGGGTTAAAAACGGGAGTCGTCCGCGCCAGATTCGGCCAGGTGATCGATAAGGAAGACTCTCCAATCAGTTACTGGATCGGTGTCGTCGCCTACCTTGTGGCCGGCGCGGGGGGCATTATCTTTGCCATGGTCTGGGTTAAATAGCAAAAAATGGAAATCATGAAAGCAGATCCGGAAGCCAGAAAACAGGCGCTCCTTTTCATCATCGCAATGGCCATTTTGGGTGGCTGCGCGATTTTTGGAGTTACTCAATATCTTGATTCGATAAATGAATGGCTTCTCTCCGATCCACGAGCCTATGCGGGGCGTTTGCGGATTATTTTTCTGGGCATGGCCGTTTTCCTGTCCTTGCCCATTTGCGGACTGTCAATCTGGTTGTGGCGTTTGGGCGCTGACATTCTTGCCGGGGAACGTTTTCCTCCGGCAGGATGGCGGATTATTTCCGATACGCCGATTCTCAAAGGGCCAGCAGCATCTTTAAAGGGATATTTATGCAAGGGCATGGCCTTTTTTCTCACGGCAATGATGCTGATGTTATGGTTTGCTTTGTGGAGGCTGCAGGAAATGCTCAAGCTGTAAATCGCACGGCTTTTTTCTTTGCGGCATCTTTAACCTTCGGGGCGTCATTGGACGAGAACGAATAAGAAAATGACATCTTTTCAGGTTTCTTTAAAAAAATTTCAAGGTTGTCTGGTGGCTTCAGCTATGGGAGACGCCCTGTGTGCCTCAAGGGAAGGAGGTTACCTGGAAAGACTTCTGTGGAGAATTATCGGGAAAACGTCAAACGGCCTCCATCGTTATACAGACGACACACAAATGAGCATCGATTTGGCTCGTCATCTGCTTCGTTACGGATCAGTTCAACAAGATGAGTTGGCGCGGGAATTTGCTGCAAGTTACAGATGGTCGCGCGGATACGGACCGGGAGCGGCAATGATTCTCAAAAAAATCAGAGACGGCGTGGATTGGCGTATTGCCTGCAGAGCAAGGTATCCCACAGGTTCTTTTGGCAACGGTGCGGCGATGCGCATTCCTGTTCTGGCGCTTTTTTATCAAGATCGCCCCCATGAACTCAAAGACGCCGTGGAGCTATCATCTGTCATCACTCATGCACATCCGGCAGCCATTATGGGGGCTATGCTGATGGCTTTGGCAGTCATCCAGGCTCTTTCCGATGTCACCCCTGTCGAGGCAATCTCATTTATTATGGCCGAATGCAATCAGGAGGTTTTTTTGCGTCGCATGATCGTTGTGCAGGAATATTTATCAACCGGAATAATTCCTGATAGCGGCAGTTTACGCCGTTCACTGGGCACGGGGATTTCGGCTATTGATTCGTGCCCCGCCTCCATTCTCATCGGTATGTTTTATCGAAATCATCCCCTCGATCACCTGATTTCCTATGTGAAAACATGTAAAGGAGATACGGACACGATCGGCGCCATGGCCGCTTCCATCTGGGGTGCCTATAACGGAATTCACCAGATTCCGACCAAAGACATTGCATCCATTGAAAATCACGCTGAATTGATGGATATTGCCTCATCGCTGTATGCAAAACACCCGAAGCAGGGCTAATATTTTGACTGCGTATTTGAATACTTATCTCTTGACATGCAAGGCCATGCCTTTTAAAATCCATGCCGTAAACAGGTACATTTTTATAAATATTTGACCGATATCAGGAGGCAGGTTATGTCGTTTCAGCGTGTGATGGATTGGTATCTTCCACAGAACACATTTACAGACCGTGATACCGACAGACGGGCAAGGCAATTTGTGGTCTTCACCATGATTGCTCCTTTGTTTTTCCTGGTCAATATCATCAAATGGGTAAAGGCAGGCGTTTCCGATCTTGCCCTAGAGATGTTTGTTGTGATGCTGATCGTTTGCATCCTTCCCCTTTTTCTCAAATACCTGCGCTCTCTCGAAATTGTCGCCAACATTATTATGGCCGCCCTTTTTTTTCATTTTACCTTTTTGGCTTTCAAACTAGGGGGGCTGGGAAGCACGGCCCTGTCCTGGAATATTCTCATCCCCGTCTTTTGCGCCACGTTTCTCAGTATGAAAACCACTCTGTTCTGGACAATTTTTACCGTCATCCAGGCCTTGGTCTTTCTCAAACTCAAGTCAGCGGGAATCGATGTTGACGCAGTTCAGATGTCGGCCGCACAGTGGATTGAATCCCATGTGGCCAACGCGATTGGTCCGGTCATCGTCTGTGCTGTAACCCTCTATTTTGGGAAACGAGGTCTGATGGAGGCCCTGGATCATCAGCGGGAAGCTCTGAATGCCCAGAACGAAGCAATAAAACAACAAGAGGAAGGACGGGCACAGCTTGAGGAGCTGACGCAGGAACTCCGGGAGATCTTTGAAAAGGTGAGCAGCAGCGCTGCCCGGTTATCTAATAACACCCTTCTGGATCTGACAGAAAAAACCCGGGAAAACGCCCGCAATACCGTCGAGGCCGATCAGTTAATGAAAGAATCTGATCAGGTGGTCCGCGATGCCAATGGGTCCATGGCAGAACTGACCAATTCCATGGCGCAAATCACGAAAGCCAGTGAGGAAACATCGAAAATCGTCAAGACCATTGATGAAATATCCTTTCAGACCAATCTGCTGGCGCTCAATGCCGCAGTGGAGGCAGCCCGCGCAGGAGAAGCGGGTGCGGGATTTGCCGTCGTCGCCGATGAAGTCCGCAATCTGGCCATGAGGGCCGCGGAATCAGCCAAAAGCACTTCCATGCTTATCGAAGATACAGTTCAGAAAATCAAATATGGAGACGGACTGGTTGTCAAAACAAATAAGGCTTTTGCCGACGTCTCTAATCGTGTTGAACAGGTTGTTCATCTGATTGCCCGCATTTCAGAAGCATCCTCCCAACAGGCCCGGGGCATTGATGAAGTCAAAAAGGCCGTTTCTGATATGGCGGCTCTCGTTCAAGATGAGGGATCTTCACCCATGCCGGAAAGTCACCACCGTCGTTTTTAGAGCTTTTGCCATATCTTCTGCGTCGTTAACAGGATTTTTGAGGGGACCGGAACTGTATGCGCCATTACCGATAAACAAAGCGGTGCAAAATTCCGCAGCTGCAGCAGCGGGCTTAAACAAATGCAATTCTGACAAGGAAGATTCTCATAGACATGAGGTCAAGGCATATTTATCCTCGGTCCAGTGCCTCCCGTACCCTGGCCAGCAGGTCCCTTCTGGAGAAAGGCTTCTGAATGAAGCACACTCCTTCGTCCAGGATTCCCTGGTGGGCAATCGTATCCGCCGTATAGCCCGACATAAACAGGCGCCTGATATCGGGATAGAAAGAGAGTATTTTTTTCGCCAGGTCCCGGCCGTTCATTTCAGGCATCACCACATCGGTAATCAGTAGATGGATCTCCCCTTGATGCTCCGCGGACAATTGGATGGCCTCACCCGGCGTGGCGGCAGCCAGCACCTGATAGCCTTGCTGTTTCAGCATGATTTTGCTCAAATCCAAGATGGCCGGTTCGTCCTCCACGACCAGGATGGTCTCATGGCCGCGAATGACAGGTTCCCGCGGTTCTTCCGTTCCGGCCTGTTCGGCTTTGCCGACGTGCCGGGGCAGATAAATTTTGAAGGTTGTGCCCAGGCCGGGCTCGCTGTAAACGCTGAGGAAACCGCCGTTTTGCTTGACAATGCCATAAATGGTCGCCAGCCCCAGCCCCGTGCCTTTGCCGACATCCTTGGTGGTGAAAAAAGGCTCAAAAAGCTTGGCCTGAATCTCCTTGTCCATGCCGCAGCCGTTATCGCTGACGGCGAGAAGGAGGAAGTCCCCGCAGGTAAAATCGGGGTGGTCGGCGCAAAAATCCTCGTCAATGCGGACGTTTTCCGTTTCGATACTCACTTTGCCCACCCCGGCGATGGCGTCCCGGGCATTGACGCACAGGTTGGCCAGAATCTGATCGATCTGGGATGGATCGATCTTCACCGGCCAGGGGTTCATACCCGGCAGCCAAGACAGATGAATGTCCTCTCCGATCAGCCGCTGCAGCATCTTGAGCATGCCCGCCACAGTCTCGTTCAAATCGATGACCTTGGGAGACACGGTTTGTTTGCGGGCAAAGGCGAGGAGTTGGCGCGTCAGATCGGCGGAGCGCTCCGCAGCTTTCCGGATTTCCTGAAGATGGTCGTGGAGCGGTTGGTCATGGCTTGTCTTTTCCATAGCCAGCTCAGCATGGCCGAGAATAACGCTCAGCATGTTGTTGAAATCATGGGCCACACCACCGGCCAGGCGTCCCACGGATTCCATCTTCTGGGACTGGTTCAGCCTTTCCTGTAGTTGTTCCTTTTCCTGCTCGGCCTCTTTGCGCAGGCTGATGTCCCGGCATACGTGCACATAGCCACAAGGCTTGCCGTCTTTACTGTGGAACACGCCGCTGGTGATTTCGAAGGGAATGCTGCTGCCGTCTTTGATGATAAAATGGGTGTCGTACGGCCCCAGCTTGCCTTCTGTCATGATCCGTGTGATGTATTGAGCCGCATCGGGATGTTCCTCGGGTGGAAGGAATTCAAGGATGTTCCGGCCTTCTAATTCTTGCCAGCCGTATCCGCCTCGCTGTAGTGCATAGTCATTTATGAAGAGGATATTGCCCACAAGATCTGTACGGATAATCACATCAGGGATCGTATCCACCAGGCGTGTGTAAAGTTCCTCGCTTTCGCGCAGCGCATCTTCCGCATGCTTACGATCTGTGATGTCCAGCAGGATACCATCAAAAACTAGGCGATCTTCTAATCGGGTTGGTATAGACATGGCGTGGAACCATAAGACCTTGCCGGATGGTTTGACATACCGGCCTTCAAAATCCCAGGGCGCAATTTCCTGCACCGCGCTTTGAACAGATGACGTGAATCTGTCCAAGTCTTCTTCATGGATATGAGAAATGAATATAGGAAACAGGGCATCCAATTCGGTGTCGGATGGCACTTCAAAGATACTCGCCATGCGTTCACTGACATAGCTTATCCCATATTCGCCGTTGACCTTCGCATAAAATTGAAAAACGACTCCGGGCATGTTCGTTGTGATCCCGCACAAGCGTTTTTCATTTTCCAGCAATACTTTCTGCGTTTCCTGCCTTTCTGTGATATCATGAGCGATGCCTCTAAAACCTGTTGGTTTGCCTGATAAATCTTTCATCAGGGAGATGGATCCTTCAATATATCTTGCGGCTCCGTCCTTTCTTCTAATCTTCCAAATGAATTCGGTATTTGGTTTCCCAGTTATGAAAATTTCATGATAAACTTGATAAATTCTTTTTAAGTCCTCTTTGTCTGTGTACTGCCGGTTATTCATCCCCATCAATTCTTCCTTGGGGTATCCACTGACCCGGCAAAGGGTATCATTGAAAAAGGTAAAATTGCCGGCAAGGTCAACTTCGAAATAACCCTCTTGGATATCTTCAAGAATGGTTCGGTATCTTTCTTCACTCTGATGCAGTTTTTCTTCCGCTTTTTTACGTTCGGTAATATCCGTGTTGATTGCTAAAAGTCCAATAATTTTATTGTTTTCATCTTTGATGGCATCTGCACGGAGCATCACTGTTAATCTTCTGCCATCCTTTGCAACATCCTCTACTTCTCCGCTCCACGCCCCTCCCTTCATGATGGTTTCAAAGACATTCAATGCAACCTGCTGATCTGCGTAAACGGTTTGCGCTACCCCCTTAACCTTGAGTTCATCGACCGTGTATCCCAAAAGACGGGTGAATGCTTTGTTTTGATAAAAATGATGGCCTTGGGCGTCGGCCAATCCAATGGCATCACTGGAATTTTCCACCGCTCTTTGGATAAGCAGCAGGTTTTCCTCCGCCCGCTTGCGCTCGGTGATGTCGATAAAGCTTTCCAGCAGGAAGTCCTCCCCGTCCAATTGAAGGGGGACAACAGTTTTTAAGATCGGGACCGAAAAGACGCCCTGCCTCAGCATCACCCGTTCAGAGCGGTCCACGCACTGCCCTTGATCGATAATCGGACAACTGTTCCATTCCACAGGACAGAAGAAACCATGGCAGACGTTGCCAACGATCTTCTCCTTGGGAAGCCCCAGCGCCTCGCAGGCAGATCGGTTGATATCGAATATTTTTCTCGTCCTCCGGTTGATGATGACCTTTCCCGTGGGATCGTTGTCAAATATGGCAGCCAATCTGCTCTCGCTTTGCTTGAGCGCCTCTTCCGCCCGCTCGCGGTTCACTTCCATAGCTTCCAAGTCATGGATTCGCTCCTTCAGCACATTGATTTCTGCGTTCAGCCCTTGAATGATTTTTGAATGTTCGGTCATATTGCGCACCTGCCTTGTCGTAATATCCTTATGAACGAAAATAGATTGCCGGATAAACCCTCTACTGTTCCTTCCATGGTTCGGTCATTCTTTTTGACTCGACCGAACTCAGAAATATTTCAAAGAAAGAGCGTTATATGATCCGACCGTTTTCTGAAGGAAAATAGCGCCGCTATTTCAAAACCACGCGGTTTCGTCCTGATGCCTTGGCCTCGTACAGGGCTGCGTCAGCCCGCCCGATGAAACTGTCGTCCGTGTCGGTTGGCACGAAGAGGGTGGCTCCGAAGCTGGCGGTCACTTTCCGGTCGATTTCCGGAAAACCACTTCCTTCTATGGCCTTGCGGATTCTCTCAGCACAATCCAGCGCGGCATCAGCAGGCGAATTGGGCAGGACAAGGATGAATTCCTCTCCTCCGTAGCGCGCAACAATGTCTTCTTTTCGGGACATCTGTCGCAAAATGGTAGCAACCCCAACCAACACCGCATCGCCTGCGGCGTGTCCATACGTATCGTTGACGGATTTGAAATGGTCGATGTCCGTCATGAGGGCGGACAGAGGGTGACCGTGTCGTCTGGCTATGGACAATTCCGTATCCATTCTTTCCTTAAGCTGACGCCGGTTGGTGAGCCCGGTCAGGGGATCGGTGTTCATCAGCCGGGTGATGGTTTCATTGGCGGCTTCCAGCTCGCGGTTTTTTTTGTTGAGCTGCCGGGTCAAGTCGGTCAGTTCATCCGTAAGACGGGACAGCTTGACAACCATTTCATGATCGGTCAGGCGGACGGTATGAGCAAAAAGTAAATATTGTTCGTGAATATTGAGAATCTGACCCGACAGGAAGTATTCCAGCGGGCCATTCAACGTAAATGTCAGCTTCACGGGCCGGCAGTCTCCGGAGAGGCAATCCCATCCGGCCGGAAGACTTTCCCGCAGAAAAGTCTGGATGGATTGGCCAACGGGTTTTTCCGATACTCCGACGCTCTCCAGAAAAAAAGCGTTGCAGTCCAGAATGACGCCTTTTCGGTCAAGCAGAATCATGGCCATTCTGCCGGACGTAAGGAGGTATTGGATAATCTTTTTCGGATGTCCCTGCAGCAAGCTTTCCAAATTATTCGGCTCGCAGCAGTTCTTTACCATGACTCAACCTGCCGGATGGCGGACGGAGCATCCTCGGCCCAGGCGTCAGCGCCGATTTTCTGCCAGAGAGTTCGGTCTGTGTTAAAAGCTCCCCCACCCACGAGAATCTTGACGGAACTTAGGCCGGAATCATTTTTCATTCCGGAGATGATGGCCGCCACCCGGTCCATGTTGAACGGCATGGTTACGGAAATCGCCAGAAAACGCGGATCGGCTTTTTTTACCAGTTTGATCAATTCTTCAGCCGGTGTGTTCGCACCAAGGAAGTAGATGTCCCAGCCATCGGCTTCCATCATATCCGCCAGGATTCTTGCGCCGAGTTCATGAAACTCGTTGGGAGCAGAAGTCACCACGGCTCTTCCGCGTTTAACCGGAGAAACCGGAAGCCTGCCATACAGGCCGGCCAGGATTCTTCCCACGATGGATGTGGCCATGTGCTCTTCAGCGGCGCTGATCTTATCCTGTTCCCAAAGATAGCCGATTTCATACATGACGGGTTGGATCAACCCCAGATAAAGCGCTTCCTGCCCGTCTTTCCGTTCCAGAACGGAGCCGGCGATTTTCATGCAGAGAGGATAGTCCGCGGCCAGAAGGCAGGCGCCAAATCTTTTGCGTTCACCTTTCAATTCCGGGTAGATTTCTCCCGGCCCGAGCAAAACGGCAGAAAGTTCAACCATCCGATCGTGGTGCTTCAGCATCCAGTCATAAACGGCGTTGATTTCCCCCGCTGCTTCGGGGGGCAGCAATTTTTGAACCGCGGTTTTCCAAACCTTCAGCTCCAGGGGAAAATAATCAAGAGAAAAGCCGTGCGCAACGTAAGAGTGATATACCCAGGGTACGGTTTTGACCAGCAGCTCAAAACTATTGAATTCAAAGACAGTGGACATGAAATCCAGGTGATTACTGTGATTGTCACGCATCATGCTCATGGGATTGCCGCCGATCAGACCAGTAATCTCCGGAAGGGCCGTCATGAAAGAATTGACGGTATCGAGCAGAGCATCTCTGCTGTTTCTGTAGAGAGAGGCTGATTCCGGACGGATTCGCAAAGAATTTTGAGCATCCCGTATTAAATTTTCAGTCTCAAAAGACATTTATTCCTCCCGAAATAATTCAGGTATGAATTTCAAGTTCTTGGCACGCTAAAAGAAAAAATGCGACAAATGAGATTGATGTTTATATCCGGAATGATTTATAAAAATCAAGGACAAAAAAGATAAAAGATTTTGCATCTCCAGGCAGGCAGACTGAGCGATGGATGGTGCCTTCTGCCTCACCACGCGCCAGGGCTTCAAGGGCAACCTGATGTAGGGAGAAATTGCCGGATGTATCCATGAAGCGTCAATGGTGACGGACAAAAGACGGCAAATCGCCAACGCACAGCTTGTAGCAAAAGGAAGCGCAACAATGCTGGAATGAAGCCTACGAAGAGGTTACTTTGAAAAATGCCGAGCGCTCCTGGGAAAATCATCCCACCCGAATTCATCTGGAAAGTTATCAGGATCCGGCTGTGCTGGTGATTCTGGGCGGCGTTTATTTGATAACGCTGAACTGGATTTGGATTTAGGAGATTTTGTGAAGAAAAGAGTTCTGTTTTTATGCACGGCCAATTCCAGCCGGTGTCAAATGGCCGAAGGCATCGTCAATCATTGTTTTGGCGACCGACTGGAAGCCTTTTCCGGCGGAACACAGTCGTCGTTTGTAAATCCGACCGCCATAGAGGTGATGAAGGAAATCAGCGCGAATATCTCCCATCATCGCTCAGAGCATTTGTCAGAGTTTGACGGGCAGACATTCGATTTTGTAATCACCCTGTGTGGGGACGCCAACGAAACAAAGGCGGATTTGATCAATGAGGTTGCGAAAGTCACCAATATGAAGAAGGAAGCGTCTATGGCGGTTGAGATTTTCATGAGTCTCATAAAGAAAAGTTTAAAAGGAGGAAGGATGTTTTTCTTTCAGGATTTGGGACTTTCAGCATCATTAAAAGACTTCCAATCTCTTGAATATTTCTTATTACGTGAAGGTTAAAGAAAGTTAAAGACAGGTTAAAGAATTTTATTCGATAAAAATCGAAATTTGCTAATAAAATGGCGGAAGTGCATGGGAATCGAACCCACCTGGGACGGTTCTAGCGCCCC
>DAOLNX010000039.1:0-26648 GCA_035416785.1 Smithellaceae bacterium
CGGTATGATTGTAAAACGATTTTTCCCTCTCCAATCCAATCCGTATTTGAAACGGGGAAACTCCGTCAATTTCTTCCGAATTGTGGCGTATGAATCTCGTTTTGATTTTTATCTCAACGAGCATTTTGTCGGCGGCTTTGAAGAAGAACTTCTACCTCAAGGCGCCATCGGCTTTTTGGCCTTTCACGGCAGCAATGTGACATTCGACAACATCAAGATTTGGGAAGCGGTTCTTGAATAAATAGCTGTTTTAGTAACCCATTAAAAAAATGCGGGTTTCCTTTACGGAGCGTTTCATGCAAATATTTACATCTGGCCTGTCTTTTTTGATTCTTTCGAACGATTTCGATGGGCCGCCTCTTGAAGCTGCCGGTCAATCCACTGAATGAAATCAAGAGGTTCTTTGAGCGGCTGTCTTTCGGACCCCTCTTGCCTGCGAGTTTGACACTCCCTCAATTCCTGAAAAGACCTGCGTAATGACCTGCATTCATCAGCCAGCCAGGAGGCTGTTGCAGCCAGTCTTCCGATACTGGTCAGCGCCCTTGTCGTTTCATCCGGCAAATTCTGGTCAGACGTTCCTTCGGAAGACCCTTCCCGGCCATTTCCTGCGTTGGACGCTTCCAGCACCGCCAGATCAAATTGCTGCATGACCCCCGCTTTGCCGTCCTCAAAAAGGCAAAGGCCGGTTTGCCTGACCTGGCCCTTGACCTGGTTTTCATCGTCCGTAAGAGAAAAGGGAGAGTTTACCGAGCAAAGCGATATGGCGCCAATTCCAGCCTCCTTGAGGGTTAACAGCTTGTCGATTCCCGTTTCATCGCGGGTCCAGATGAGAAGTTCCTGGAAAATTCCATCATTTTCATCAATCCAGCCATTTGAGTCTCTGTCATAACGGGCAAGTTCCGAGTAGCCTTTACCGGTCGAAGGCCCGAATAGCTCCGTCCCGTTGTTGATCCGCTTGTCGCCGTTGCGATCAAGAGCCAGAAAACCGGAACCGGATGCTGTTGCATAGATCATCTCCTGCTCTCCGTCACTGTTGAGGTCAAAGGCAAATGTCGCTTCCGAAAGCCCTGGAATCCCCCCCCGGAAATTAATGACGAGAGGATCGGACAGAGTAACTTCAGACTGGAAACCATACTGTTCGACGGAAGCGTATTGCCGGTTGAACTGGAGGTTAAGATCAAATGATATTGTCCGGCCGTCGGCGCTTGTCACTGTTCCTCCGATGAGGGTGGACATCTGCTCGGATTCGTAATGTGTTTTGGTGGCGTTGAATTCAATGCTCCATCCCTGCGGAATCATGCCATTGGAAGAAAAAAGAGAAGCGGAGTTGGCCGTTGTTCCGGTTGTGGCGCTGTTTCTTGTCCATCCATCCGAGGTTTTGATCAGTTGGATCAAGGCGGCATCGCCTTGCCGGCTTAAAACCGCGCTTGATCCGGATAACATTGCGCTTTGGCTTGAGGATTGCACTTTTTGCGCCGTGGAGGACAGGGTGACTCTGTCAAAAATCGCGGGCCCGGAGGTTGTTCTGGAAGGCCGTAAAGAGGATGAGAAAGAGGAAGCCTGCAGTTCCTGCATTTGGCTTTGGGCAAGAAAAGCATGGCTCTGGCAAGAAAAATCAAGATGGGATGATAATATCCTCATAAAATCCGCCTCCTTCAAGATATGAATGCCAAACGCCCTTATGATAATACATCGGTTATTTCATTCATATCTTGAACACGAATTTCCGGTTAACGAGCAAAAATCATTTTTTATTTTTTCGGCAAAGTGACGATAAATGTGGAGCCCTTTCCCCACTGACTTTCCACCAGGATGGAGCCACCCATGAGTTCCACCAGTTTTTTGGTAATGTTCAGTCCCAGACCGGTTCCTTCCTGGCTTCTTTGGATGCCGGCATCGACTTGACGGAACGCGTCAAAGATCATTTGCTGGTTTTCCGGTTTGATCCCTATTCCTGTATCCGTCACGGATAAAATGATTGCAGGGCCATCCGTTCGGCAGTGAATCGAGATTCCTCCTTTTTCTGTAAATTTTACAGCATTAGTAAGAAGGTTGATCATGATCTGCTCCACTCTTCTTTGATCTCCGCTTATTTCAGAAATATCCTCCATAATGTTACAAGAAATCTGAAGATTTTTTTTGTTTGCCATCGGGGAGACAATTTGGACGGATTTCTCGATGGATCTTCTCAAGTCAAAGGATTCTGAATTGATTTGAAGTTGTCCCGCTTCGATTTTCGAAATGTCGAGAACATCGTTAATAAGATCGAGGAGATGGCGTGCACTTCCACGGACCATCCCCAATTGTTTTTCCTGTTCTGGATTTAAGGGGCCGGCCAATCCCTGTAAAACGATTCCGGTAAACCCGATAATGGAGTTTAATGGTGTCCGAAGCTCATGGGACATGCTGGCAAGAAAGGCGGATTTCAGGCGATCGGCCGACTCGGCTTTATTCCTGGCCACGACTAATTCAGCCGTTCGTTCCGCAATTCGTTGTTCCAGCGAGACATTTAATTTACGAAGATCCTCCTCCGCCTGCTTGCGCTCGGATATATCGCGAATCACCGCCTGAAAGTACTTTTTACCCTCGCTTTCAATGGCGTGCAAATTGATTTCAACGGCAAATTTGCTTCCATCTTTTCGTTGATGAACTGTTTCAAAAAGAGCCTTTCCGGAAACCATGGCTTTTTTAATCTGTCCTTCAAATTCCTCTTTTGTTTCCGGTGCGCGCAACTGAGAGGCATGCATTCCGATGAGCTCTTCACGGGTATATCCGTAAAAATCAATCATGCGTTCATTGATCTCAATAAAATGAAAATTTTCATCAAGCAAAATAATGAAGTCATTTGCGTATTTGGATAAGTAATGAATGTGTTTTGCCGACAACCTTGCCTCTTCTTCTGCAAGGATTCGCGCCTTGAAGATTTGCTTAATGCCCACAATTCCCAGAAACATGAATATGGATAAAAGCAAGCCGAAGATTTCATTTGTCAAGTCAGGTCGACAGGGCATATCTCCGAAAACGAGATGATACAAGGGAATGATTCGCCGAATCATCATCAGGAAAAGAGCAATCGATATGAGAATCCAGGAATAAGCCTTGCCGGTGAGTCTGATCAGCCGCAGAGCATAAAGAACCGTCAGAAATTGCACCAGGACCGCACAGGTTAACACGATGATGACAAGCATATCAGGTTCCTTATCCGCATGTTGAGAAAGCTTTATACGGTTACATTTCTACCACACGGTGTTGCAAAATATCAATAGCCTCACGCTCGGACAACAAGTGAAGAAATGCAGTCTCGATGAAAATAAAGGTGGTAGGATTTTTTGTGCTAATCACCGCGGATAAAAGTCACGGCGTTTTTAAAAATCGCCAGACCTTCTCCCTCTTCGGGAAGATTTTCCCTTGTCCAGCGGGGATGATTGGTGCGATGCAGGAAAGCCTCCGGATGCGGCATCAGACCGAATAGGCGCCCCGTTTCATTACAAAGACCGGCAATGGCGTGGATGGAACCATTGGGGTTGGCGGGATATTCCATTGTTATGGAGCCGTTCGCATCACAATAGGAAAATGCGACGAGATTTTTTCTTTCTATTTCTTCCAGCACTTCGTTGTTCCGGGGAACAAACTTGCCCTCTCCATGGCGAACAGGATAATAAGCGGTGGTTATGCCCTTGGTGAAAATGCACGGGCTTTGCTCATTGGCCTTGAGATAAACCCAGCGGTCTTCAAAGCGGCCGGAGTCATTATAGGTCAGTGTTGAACTCTGTTTGGTGAAGCTTCCGTCCAGCGCCGGCAAAAGCCCCAGTTTGACCATGAGCTGAAAACCGTTGCAAACGCCAAGCACGAGTCCGCCCGCGTTGATGAATTTCAAAAGCTCTTCAATCAATTTTTCATCGGCTCCGGCAATCGCTGCATGCAAAAAGCGGTTGGCGCCCGCTTTCGCTGATCCCAGATCGTCACCGTCCAGAAAACCGCCGGGAAGATTTAAAAAATTGTAATCGGAAAGGCGCTTTTCGCCAAAAAGCAGTTCGCTGATGTGCACAATATCTACTTGATCCGCCGAAGCCAGCCGGCAGGCGTGAGCCATTTCCATCTCGCAGTTGGCGCCATTGCCCGTAAGCACAATTGCTTTAACTTTTTTTGCCATGGGAAGAGTCCTGTCTAAAAATTCAGAGGCTTTTGCCAGGAAGCCTTGAGTTTTTTTATTTTTTCTTTCACGATCACTTTGCCGTTCAAGCCCGTGACTTCGAACAGCCCGTCTGCGGAAATAAAACCGATTTCCGCAAAAACGGCGTGTGCCAATTGCTTTGCAAAACGCGCCGCATTTTCGGGATGGACTGTCACTACAAAACGGCTGGCCGTTTCGGAAAATAAAATGTAGTCGTTACGTTTTTTTCCACGGTAAGGCACATCCCTTAAATCCACATGCATGCCCAGGCCGCCCGCAAACGCTGTTTCTGCAAGGGCGATGCCCAAGCCTCCGTCGGAGCAGTCATGGCAGGAGGCGACCAGGCCCTCCTCGATAGCTTTTTGCAGTCTACGGTATTTTTTCAAGGCGGTTTTTCCGTCCACTTTCGGAACTTGATTTCCGATGGCTCCTTGCTCTGCAAACCATTCGGACCCGCCCAATTCCTCAAAGGTTTCTCCAATCACATACACCAGATCTTGCGGGCGCTTGGCATCCATGGTCACGGTTTTACGCACATCCGAAATTTTCCCGATCACCGAATAAAGCAGCGTGGGCGGCACGGAGATTTTGGTTTTTCCGATGGAATAGTCGTTTTTCATGCTGTCTTTCCCGGATATACAGGGCACGCCAAAAATGGTGGTGTAATCATAAATGGCTTGATTGGCGCGTACCAGTTGCGCAAGTTTGTATTCTCCGTCGGGTGTCTTGTCGGAACGGACCGGATCGCACCAGCAGAAGTTGTCCAGACCGGCCAGATGATCCAGGCTGGCTCCGACAGCCACGGCGTTGCGAATCGCTTCGTCGATGGCGCAGGCAGCCATGTCATAGGCGTCAATATCGCTATAACGGGGGCAAAGACCGTGGGCAACCACCACTCCTTCCAGGGAATCCAGAAGCGGTCTGATAACGCCAGCATCCGAAGGGCCGTCGTTTTCGATGCCCACCAGCGGCTTGACCACGCTGCCGCCCTGCACTTCATGGTCATACTGACGAACAACCGCTTCCTTGGAACAGATATTCAGGCGCGAGAGCATCCGATGAAAAGCCTTACCGTAATCTGATGGTTCGGCAAAAACCGGTTCAGCATTTTTCGGCGCTTTCCATCGGGCGGAAAGCTTCATCTGCGGCACGCCGTTATGCAGAAAATCCATATCCAGGCAGGCCACGGTTTTTTTG
Source organism: Smithellaceae bacterium (assembly GCA_035416785.1). Lineage (GTDB taxonomy): Bacteria > Desulfobacterota > Syntrophia > Syntrophales > Smithellaceae > UBA8904. The sequence continues at coordinate 5,372 of DAOLNX010000039.1, forward strand.
CCATAACGGACATGAAATTTTTTGGTTTGGGTGAACCGGCCCAGCACGGTGGCCTCCACACCTCTCCGACGCGCCAATTCCATAAATTGTTTCACTTTTTTCGGATCAACGGCCAGCGTCATGCGTTCCTGCGCTTCCGAAACCAGAATTTCCCAGGGCTGCAAACCTGCATATTTCAGAGGCGCAAGCGACAAATCCAGTTCACATCCGCCGGCATAGGCGGCCATTTCTCCCACAGAGGATGACAAGCCGCCCGCGCCGTTGTCGGTAATGGCCCGGTAAAGGCCTCTGTCTCTGGCCACCAGCAGAAAATCCGTCATTTTTTTTTGTGTAATCGGGTCGCCGATTTGCACCGCTGTAACCGGCGAGCCCTCATGCAATTCCTCGGAGGAGAAGGTGGCCCCGTGAATGCCGTCCTTGCCGATTCTGCCTCCCGTCATGATGATGACATCACCGGGGCGGATTTCCTTGGTATGCGTCGGTTTCCCATGAAGCCGCGCGGGCATAATACCGGCTGTGCCGCAATAAACCAGGGGCTTTCCCAGAAACCGCTCATCGAAAACAATGCTGCCGTTGATAGTGGGAATGCCGCTTTTATTTCCGCCATGCTCCACACCCTCACGCACGCCTTCGTATATGCGACGGGGATGCAAAATGCGTGGAGGCAGTTTCTTTTTATGATAGGGCGAGGCAAAGCAAAATACATCCGTATTAAAAATCAGTTTTGCGCCCATTCCCGTTCCGAACGGGTCGCGATTGACGCCGACAATGCCGGTCAGGGCGCCGCCATAGGGATCAAGCGCGGAAGGGGAATTGTGCGTTTCCACCTTGAAAACCAGATTATAGTCTTCATTGAACTGAATCACACCGGCATTATCCACAAAAACGGAAAGACAAAAGTCTTTTTTCCCTTTGGTTTTGCGGATTTTCGCGGTTGAACCTTTGATGTAGGTTTTAAAAAGCGAATTGATCGTTATGGAATTTCGCCCTTCCGTATATTCAATTTTACTGTTGAAAATTTTATGTTTGCAATGTTCCGACCAGGTTTGCCCCAGGCATTCCAGTTCCACATCGGTTGGGCATTCGTCCAGCCCCACTTTTTTACGGGCCTGAATGATGGCGGGCTTCCGATAGTAGGCCTGAATCTTCTTCATCTCTTCCAGATTGAGAGCCAGAAGCTTTTCACGGCTGATGGTCAGAAGGCCTTCCGCATCCACGTCCGCAAGAGAAATCCGTTCGATTTTGAGTTCATCTTTCTCCATCACCTGGGGAATAAAAGCAGAAAGTCCTTTTTGAACATCAAAATCTTTTGCGGCAACTACCAGATGACGTTCGATTAGATCATTGGCCAGCAAACCGGAAGCGATTTTTTCCGCATCGTTTTGCAATATTTTTCCGCGAATCAGATACTGACGGGAAGTATAAACCGTAATTTTTCGATCACCGGTTTTGTCTCCCAAAAGCAAAGCAATCGCTTCAGAAGCCGTTTTGCCGACATTGTCCGTCACCCCCGGACGAAAACCGACTTCGATCAGCCAATCGAAATTTTGGGCCAGCGGGCGGTTAATGGCATAATCCTGAATGACCGGATCGGAAAGGGGTCCGCCGGCTGCATCCTTGAGTTCCGAATGCGAAAGCCCTCCCGTAACCGTGTAAACTTCAATCGTGGAGACTTTTTCAACGTCCAACGCCAGATGATCGACAATGCGTCTGGCCGTTTTCTCTCCCAGCGCGTCGCGAATTCCTTCTTTAAAACCGACTTCGATCCGATCCGCCATGATGATCCTTCAAGTGACCCGAGATTTTGGCAGGTTTATACTCAAAAGAGGCCAATTATGCAACCGGGAATGTAAGGGCTGGCCCCTTATCGGAATCCATCGGCCTTGAGAAGGCCGCCGGGATGAAAACTGGCAAGGTTATTGTACTTCTTTGATACGGTGTGGATTTTTATTTATGAAATTTCGTTAAAAAAGCGCTTTCCGCGTCATATGTGCCGATGAGCACCAGTTCATCATCTCTGGCGATTTGAATGGAAGGATCCGGATTGATATAGGTATTTCCATCATGCTCCATGGCCACCACGGTGCAGCCGGTTTTTTCACGAATACCGGATTGCGCAATCGTCTTGCCGATTAGGGAGCGGGGCGCTGGCAGGTGAAAGAAATTTAATCCTTCGGCCAAAAGAAGGGTTTCTTCGTTCCTCAAAAAATTGAAAATGGCATTGGCGCCCAGCGACGCGTAAGACATTACAAAATCCGCACCCGCGCGGTGCAGCGTGGAAACGTTGCGATCCTCGCTGGCCCGGCTGAGAATCTGAATATCGGGTTTTAGGCTGCGAATATACTTGGTAAGGTAAATATTGGTGGCGTCATCATGAGAGGTGATCAGCGCCGCCGGCGCTTTTTGAAACCAGGCGGCTTCCCACGTATGAATGTCCGCTGCGTCTCCATATATAAAATGCGAATTTTCCTCGGTTTTCCTGCGGTTCCTTTCTATGATCAGATAAGGAATCTCCGCTTTCTGAAACCGGGTGGCGATGGCATGTCCAACTCGCCCGCCACCGACAATGATGACCGGATCACCGGCCACTTTACAGATTTGGTAAAAGGAATACACCTCATCATAGCTTGCCACGGAAGCTTCCAATCCGGCAAAAACCAGAACACTGGTGCGCTCGATAACCGTATCCGGTTTGGGAGTAATGAAATGCCCCCTCTCCCAGATTCCCACCACCGTCAGTCCGAAAGATTCCCGCAGTTTGCTTTGCGCCAGCGTCTGTCCGACCAGAGGCGTTCCGATCACCGGCGCCTGGGCAATCACCATTTGACGGTATCGGCCGATGAAGTTGGCTTTACAGTCGCCCGCGATCGTCCAAGCGGCAAGCGAACTTCCCAGAAGATCGTATAGTTGAAGAACACGCGAACTACCCGCCAGTTCCAAAATATCCACGGAATGGGGGGACTCCGCCGTGGTGACAATCGGCAGACGCTCAAATTCTTCCCGCAGGGTCAATGTAATGTTGGTATTCATCTGATCGCTGTTGGTGGCCGCCACCAGGGCGGCATTTTGCGCGCGGAGCTTGACATAGGTTTGGGGATCATCGATGTTGCCGATGGCCACTCGGATGTCTTTGTCATACAGATCCATGGCCTGCTGCAATTCCTCAACGACCACCACATAATCTCTTTTATAACTGACCAGCTTTTCGATCAGGGAAGACGTGACCGGATCATAGCTGGTGAGGATGACATGATCACGGGTGTCCGAAGGCAGTTCACGCGGCGCGCGGCTTCTGGTTTGCGCATCCATCCAGGGCCCGAAAAAGAATTTAATAAAAATGAAGGGAAGAAGAATCAACAGCAGAATAACGCCGGAGAGCAATACAACGATGGAGAAAACTCGGCCAATATCGCTGGCAAAGGTAATATCCCCAAAACCCAGCGTGGACATCACCACCATGGTCCAGTAAAAACCGGTAATCCAGGAATGCTTTTGCCCCTCCAGCGCCATCAGAAAATGAAACAGCACACTGTAAGCGGTGATCAGAAGCACAATGACCAGCAGATACTTGAGAAGCAACCGGATATTGGCCTTAATGATTTTGCTGCCTGATAATGTGCTGACGATCGCCGCCAAAAATTTCATCGGATCTGCTCCTGATTTTTCGACAAACAGCAAAGATGATGATCCGCCATCATGTGAGAGAATAGAAACAACCCCCCTTTCTGTCAACCGAAATGATGGATGCCGGATTGGTAAGAGTTGAAAGAAGCGACAAAGTGGGTTAATGGGTTAAGGAAGAAAGAATCAGAAGCAGGGGGATACGAAAGGAGAGACCGCCATGTTCTATAAAAAAAACAAGAAGGACTACCACTCCCGCATACCGGGAATATCCCAAAAAACACTGGTGCATGGAGAAAAAACCCTTTTGGCCGAATTTTTTCTCCAAAAGGGCGCCGAGGTGCCGCTTCACTCCCATCCTTATGAACAGACCGGATATTTGATCAGCGGGCACATGGTCTTTACCATAGAAGGCGAGCAATTTGATGCTCTACCCGGAGATAGCTGGTGCATCGCGTCAGATGTCGAGCACAAGGTGGATGTGCTGGAAGACACGCTGGTCGTGGAAGTATTTTCTCCGGTCAGAAAAGATTATCTGCCGGGCCGGAAATAAATTCCATCAACTGAAAACTTCCCCTTAATGTTGAAATGATAATGAATTGACATCCGGAAGTATCTTTCCTATATAGCGGGCAAAAAATTTTTGAAAAATATGAAAAGGCGTTTTATGCGGCAACTTGAAAAGCCAGCCAGTCTGGCGAGCAAGATAGACAAGTTCAGAGAGCTGGCATCTGTGCTGCCAGGCGCGGCCTATCAGACCGATCTCCAGGGAAGTGTCACATTCGTCAGCCCAAACGGTTTTCAAATGTTCGGCTATTCAGCGCAGGATGCAAAAGAACCACGATTATTATCAGATTTATTTATCCAGGAAGATCGGGAGCGGCTGAAAAACCATCTGGATATTATTTTGCAGGGAAACGCGATTCACCCCGCGTCTTATGTTGCTCTGTGCAAAGATGGACAGACTTTTTCCGTTATTGTTTATGGCAGTCCATTGATAGAAGATGGTCGGCGCCGGGGAAGCGTCGGCTTAATCGTTGACCTGTCTTACAAAAAACGCATCGAAAAAATCCTGCGCGAGACAAAAGAGAAATATCAGGATATCTTTGAAAATATCTGGGATGTCTGGTGTTATCACGATTTGGAGGGAAATTTCCTCGAGGGCAACTTTGCTTTCAAAAAACAATTTGATTTTCAAACCAGCGAAGGGCGCTTTCTGAATCTTCGTGACCTTATCGCGGAGCCTTACCGTCCGAATGTTGACGATTATTTAAGCAGAATTAGGAAAAACGGGAAGGATTCCGGAATTATGCGGGTAGTGGGCAAAGACGGAATTGAATATCTTTTTGAGTACAGTAACATCCTTTTTTATGAGGATGGCCGCCCCGTTGGCGTCCGCGGCATGGCCAGAGACGTGACCTTGCGCGTCCGGGCGGAAAAATCGCTGAAAAAAAGCGAGGAACGCTACCGCAGTGTTTTTGAAAACGCGGGTCTGCCTATGGTGATTATCGAGGAATCCCTGATCATCTTCATGGTGAACGAACGTTTTGTGGAGATGTCCGGATATGAAAAAAGCGCGATCGAAGGTAAGATGACTTTAATGGATTTTATAGGTGCGGAAAGTCGCGATGAAATACGAAGGTGTTTGTCCAGGCGCAAGGAGGACAAGCCGTTTGAATACGAAGGATGCATAACTCACCGCCAGGGCAAACAGTTTGACGTTCTCATCCGCATGGGGCGAATTCCTGAGGCTGGTCAATTCACCGCGTCATTTACAGATATAACATCCCGCAAACAGGCGGAGGCGGCCTTGCGGGAAAGTCGTGAATTCCTCCAGGAAGAGAATCTGCGTCTGCGTTCCTCTATCCGGGAACGCTACCGTTTTTGCGACATCATTGGCAAAAGTCGGGCGATGCAGGAAGTCTATGAATTTATTCTTAAAGCGGCGGCAACTCAGGCAAGCATTATCATTTATGGAGAGTCAGGAACCGGAAAAGAACTTGTCGCAAAGGCCATCCACGAAACCAGCGACAGAAAAAATAAGAAATTTGTGACGGTGCATTGCGGCGCGATTCCGGAATCGCTGATGGAAAGCGAGTTTTTTGGCTACAAAAAAGGCGCGTTCACAGGCGCCAACGAGGATCGACGCGGATATCTTGATGATGCGGATGGCGGAACTCTTTTTCTGGACGAAGTTGGCGATGTTGGTTTGAGCATGCAGGTAAAACTTCTACGAGCTATCGCCGGAGATGGCTATGCCCCGGTGGGCAGCAGCGCTATGAAAAATGTTAATGTCCGAATCATCGCAGCCACCAACCGAAATATCCGTGATCTGGTCAGAAAAGAACTGATGCGGGAAGATTTTTTTTATCGCATTCATATTCTTCCCATCTATCTGCCGCCTCTAAGAGAAAGAAAAGACGACCTGCCTTTGCTGATTGACCATTTTCTCCATCTTTATGATGCCAATCATCAGGCCCTGCCCGGTCACATTATGGAAATGCTGATTGAATATCACTGGCCGGGTAATATCCGGGAGCTTCAGAATGTGCTGCGTCGCTATCTGACTTTAAAAAAACTGGATTTTGAGAGTTTTCCGTCTAATCAGAATTTTCAGTTAAAAAGCAATTTTGCCGGAGAAAATCATTTGCGGCGGCATGTTTTAGCGCCGGGCGTTTCCGCCGAAGATTTAACGCTCTCCTTTCCTGAACAAAACAATCGTCAAATAGAAAAAGAATGCAAATTGACATTAGAAAATCTGGAAAAGAATCGAATATTAAAGGCCTTGGCGGAAAATAACTGGCGTCGGGAGAATGCCGCTCAGTCTTTAGGCATGAACCGTAAAACGCTTTATAGAAAAATGCAAAAACTGGGCTTGGCCTCCTCTGTGTCTTCTCAATTGTCTCAGAATGGGACATAGCTGCCCCATATTATAAGTCATTGAATATTTAAAACAATATAGATAATTGCCGTTTTGGACGAGGCAAAGCATGCCCCATCTGCTTCCAGGGTAATTTTAATCATTTACGCAAAACATTCTTATTATTCCAAATAATTACAAATATTATGCAGTGGCTTTCTTATGTGGCATACATAATGCTGTGAATGACGCATATTTTCCACTGCGCAAGAAAGGAGACTTTCGGTTTTGCAGCGGAAAATCACACAAAAATATTTTTTTGAGGAGGAAAACAATGAAAAAACTGTTATCAAGTCTGGTCGTTTTGATGTTTCTATTAACTTTTTCCGGTCCTGCGGCAAGCGCCGACCTTGCCAGCCAGAGCAATAATGATATCGCTTCTGCTTTGCTTGGCTCCATGGCAGGTGATTTGGCCTCGAGTTCAAGCGTATTAAAAAGCGTGGCGACATCGGCAAAGCTGAAAAATGCTTTGAAGGGTCAAAGATTAGAGATTTATAGCGAAGAAGGCGTGAAATTATATATCGCCGTTGTTGTTGAAAAGCTGGTTCCCAAAGTCAAATTGATCGCCGCGTTTGACAAGAAGCCGTTAACTGTTGAAGATTCAACGACTTTGGTTGATGGAACGCTGGTGTTCAACGTGGGCTACAATATCTTAAAAAGTCAGGTTACGCTGGGACTTGATTCCGATGGTCAGGGATTGACGCTGACATCGCAAAGTGGCAAAACAACGGTGGTTGAGCTCAAAAACGTCAATATCGGCATCGGAACGGGCACATTAAATCAGGGCAAGATCAACGTCAGCGGCGTAGCGGTCATCAATGGTGTTTCGGTTGACCTGGGGTCCTTGAGCAAATTGATAGAAATTTTCAGTAAGACGATTTAATTATATTGAGAATCATATTGCGGGAGTTTTTCTGAACCGGACAGGAGGCGTTGCCAGATTCGCTTCCTGTCCTTTTTTCCTGCCTATTTTTTGTCAAGTTCCTTTCTCACCGCCATGCCGAGGCGCTCCAGAACGTATGGTTTCGGGATGTAAGCACCGGCCCCTATAGCTTGGGCCTTCCTTGCCCGATCCGATTCTGAAAACCCACTCACGATAATGGCCTTCTGCACAGGGTTAAGCTTCAGGATAGCCTCGTACGTCTCCAAACCGTCTATCCCCGGTTCCATGATCATGTCCAGAACGACCAGATCCGCTTTGTTCATTTTCAGGTATTCAATGGCCTCTTCACCGCTCGCGGCTGTTTTTACTCTGTAGTTCAGTTTGCTAAGCATACGGCACGCCAGCTCCCGCTGAAGACTTACATCATCCACAATCAATATCGCTTCACCTTTCCCCAGGTATTCAGAAATGGATACGGAGATTTGCTCGCTTTCAATGTTTTCTCTTATTACCGGGAAATAGAGGATAAAAGTGGTTCCTTTCCCTTCCTTGCTCTCCACGTTGATGTACCCGTTATGATCTTTAATCGTTCCCCACACCACGGCAAGCCCCAGGCCGGTTCCGCTTCTCCCCATGATCTTCTTGGTATAGAAAGGCTCGAAGATGCGCTTGATATCTCTTTCCGGTATGCCTTCTCCTGTATCGGATACGGCAAGGACTACATAGTCGCCTTCACGAATGTTATCATATCCATGAATCGGCATGTCCAGGTATTGGTTGGCCGTAAGGATCTTTAAAACACCGCCCTCAGGCATGGCCTCGGCGGCGTTTGCGGTTAGATTGATGATCGTCTTGCTAAGATGTACAGGGGACCCCATGATGTTCAGGAGGTCTGACTCAAGATCCAATTGCAATTTGACATGTGGGTTGTAGGAAAGTACTTTTTGAAACTCCGGCAGCTTTTGACAATCATTAATAGTGGCATTGAGATTGACAATTTTCTTGGTTTGCACCCCCCTTCGCGCCAGGGTCAGGAGATCCTGAACGATTGCCGCAGATCGATTTCCGCCTTCCAATATCTTCTCCAAATCTTCTCTCATGGGATTTGATGGATCCATTTCATCTATCAGCATCTCCGAATAACCCACCACGATGCCCAGAACATTATTCAGGTCGTGAGCAACGCCGCCGGCCAGAAGCCCCAGCGACTCCATCTTCTCCGCACGCCGAAGGCGTTCCTCGAGGTTTAGTTTTTCCTCTTCTATCTGACGGCGCTCGGTGATATCTCGAACAAATGCCAGCACATTTGTTTGCCCCTTGCGCTGAATCACGTTGGTCATGATTTCTATCAGGATGTGACGTCCATCTTTTCTTATGATCTCAAGATCATCAGGACCTGTTGATTTGCCTTCAATGTTAGCCTTAAACAGTTCGTAAGCTTTGCCTAAACTGCTTTCGGCAATCATATTTGTGCCGAGGAAATTCCTGCCTATGAATTCTTCGCGCCTGTAGCCGATGATTTCCTCTGCTTTGCGGTTGCCGTAGATTAAATTTCCATCAAGGTCGTTCATGAAAACTCCGTCGGGAGCTTTTTCCATGGAAACCCGAAACAGTTCCTCGCTCTCCCGCAGTGCATTCTCCGCCCTCTTACGCTCGGTAATGTCCCGGAATTCAACTGTTCTGACCATTTTCCCCTTGTAAGGGACGTTTCGCGCTTCTAGACGGAGGTAATATTCTTCTCCATTCTTTCTAATTCCCATGGCTTCGTATGGTTTTTCGTAGCCGGCCATGATATTGTCCATTACTTTTTTTCTTGATTGAGGCGCAATTAGCAACAAACCGTCCATTTCCGTCAATTCTTCAAGCGAATAGCCGGTCATTTCAGACATGCCCCTGTTGCAATCCAGAATAACTCCCTTGTCATGGATAGCGATTCCGCCGAAAGAGGCGTTGTGCAAAGCTTTGAAACGCTCTTCGCTCTCGCGCAGCGATTCCTCTGCCTGCTTGCGGTCGGTGATGTCTTTTACAAATCCGAGAAAGCGTGTATCCGAAAGTTTGATCGCAACCACATGCCAGAAACGATTCTCACCAGATTTTGTTACAAAACCAATGTCACCACGAGCCAATCCCTTTTGCTGAACCTCTTGAAAATGTTGAATTCCTTTTTGACGTTCAAATTCTTGCAGCAGGTCAGGGACATGCATTTTTAGAAGTTCTGCCTCGGAATAACCGGTTATTTCGCAAGCTGCCCGGTTTACTTCTATATATCTGCCTGTTTCGTCAGCAATGAAAACACCATCAGGAGCGTTATCAATATAGGAACGAAATTTTTCTTCGCTCTCCCGCAGCGCGTTCTCTTCCCGCTTGCGGTCAGTGATGTCTTTCTGCATGCCAATATAGGCATAGGGTTTCCCGTTCTCGCCAATCAGGGGGGTTACCTTGTATTCACAAATAAATGTTGAACCGTCCTTTCTTCTGTTCAGGAATTCCCCAAAATACACTCCGCCTGACGATACAGCTTCATAAATCTCCTGCTGCATCTTCTCGGCCATAGGCTCTGCATTGAATATGTCTGGTTTTTTGCCTATTAGTTCCTCCATACTGTAACCAAACAATTCCTGTGCCTTCTTATTCATATAGGTAATCGCATAGCCGGCATCCGTGGTGACTATCGAATCAGACATATTTGCTGTTATGGCGCCAAGGAACCGATTTTGTTCTTCTGCTCTCTTATGTTCGGTAATATCACGGGCATAAATGGCTATCCTGCTTACATTACCAATACTATCAAATATCGGATAAAGTGAATGCTCGATAAATCTGTTGCCCCGCTGATCTTCAAATTGAATCGGCTTGCAGGACCTTAATACCAAATTTACCTGTTCTCTTCTGGTCTTAGCCAATTCAGGCGTGATCAGATCATAAATGGAAGTTCCAATCAAATCTTCAGATGTCTTGTTAAAACGGTTTGCAAAGGTGGTATTAATCATCAAAAGAGTGCCCTCCACATCAATCATGCAAAGCGCTTCAGTCGTGGCGTCCAAGATTGCCCGCATGGCGTCTTCTTTTTCCCGTACCGCCTCCTCCGCCTTTTTGCGCTCGGTAATGTCGAGCATGGCGCCAACCATCCGAACGGCCTTGCCTTGTTCGTCGCGTAAAACATATCCGCGGTCCAGAACATCCGCGTAGCTGCCATCGGTTTTCAGGAAACGGTACTCGTCGCGCCAAGCGTCGGATAGAGGATTGTTCACAACACCAAAGAAGGTATCGTGTATCCTTTGTCGATCATCCGGGTGTACGCGTTGGACCCACCAGTCAGCGTTCACCGGGCGCTCGACAATCTCAGTCCACCCGAAGACAATAGTTCCAGATTCATTCCATTGCTGCATATCCGTGATGATATCCCAGTCCCAAATGACGTCGTTGGTGGCTCTGTTGGCCAATCGAAGACGTTGTTCAGTATGCCGAAGGACATCTTCCGCCTGCTTGCGTTCGGTGATATCCGTAAACATGGCGAATGATCCGGCAAAACGCCCTTGATCATCCAGAAGGGCTTTGGCGGATACGGCGGTCCATAGTTCTGAGCCGTCCATGCATTGTAATCGGCGCTCATATACCTCATCCTCTCCCGCATGCCTTTTCTTCATCTTTTCTTCGTGGAAGGAGATGTCCTCCGGGAAGAAGAAATCCTCCACTTTCTTCCCGAGCATTTCAGATTGCTGATATCCCAGCATCTTTGCCATCGACTTGTTTACATAGGTAGTCAGGTGATTGCCGTCCATCCACCAGATGCCCTCGTTAGCGGTCTCCACCAGAATACGGTATCGCTTCTCGCTTTCAGCCAACGCCTCTTCCATTCGCTTTCGTTCTGTTGTTTCTACAAGAGAAAAGACCAGCCCCTCTACTTTTCCCGAATCATTCATGACCGGTGTGAGAGTCCAATCCCAGTAAGTTGTTCCACGCTCCGGTTGATCGGTGAAGAAAAAAGGCTTGTCGAGATACGCAACAGACTGCCCCGTATCCCTTACATGTGCAAATATGGCCTCATTCTCGGCATGGGGATAGAGGGCAAAATGGTTCTTACCTATCATTTCTTCAGGTCTGTAGCCGCATGTTGTTGCATAGGCTTCATTAACCCGCACAAAGTTAAAGTTCCGGTCCAGATAAACAAGGTACACGCGCTTTGCACAATTCATGACGGTCTGCAGGACATCGCGCTCCTGTTGAATTTTCTTCAACAAGACACTTTCATTCGCTTGCCGTCCAAATTCGGCTTGTTCCAGTTGCTCGATTCTTTTTCTGAGGGCTTGATTTTCTTCCCGCAGTTCTTGATTGGTTTTGGATAGTTCGTGCATGGCGCTCCTTGGATGTAAAAAACATTTGATAGTAAACAATACATGGGGAATTTAAGAGTTCCATCAGTTCATCTTTGTCGGCAGCCGCCAGCCAATTTTCCCGCCCAGGCTAAGGTTGGCGGTGTAAATCATGGCCGCATCCCAGTTCATGGGGCTTGCCGTCGCCTTCTGCCACAACAAGCCTGCATGATTATCCGTCACCGTTTCATCCGTAACCAAGCACTGCTCGACCGCCTGGGCTTCGCCGGACATGAACAGCACGCCAAGCAGATCATGGCCGCTAAAACCGCTATTCCAATCCATTTACCGAAATTGCATTCCACAGCAAACCTCCCTCTGGCCCAAGATATTGAGCGTGTTGTAATCTCCGCCTGAATCGGGAGCATCAGATTGTCATACCTACTCGATTGAAAGCTGCTTCTTGGACATTTTTATAACTTCACGGGAGAAAGATGTCAAGAACGGGAGTCTGCAAGTTATTGTTCCAGTTGCACTCTGGTCAGGCCGAAGAGCGTTCCGATCCAGATGGTTTTTCCATCGGCGTCAAGAGAAAGGCCTGCGTAAAAGTTGTTGTAGCCGAGTGTGCCGGGGCCCACTTTGGCAGAAAAACGGATGTTGTTCAGGTCATCACCGTCAAGGCCGGTCAGGTACCAGCCGTCCGGGGTTTTGTTGTAGGTGTAAACGATGTTGGAGGCCAGGCTCATCTTGGATACCACGGACGGAACTGCGATATGGCTGTTCAGGCTGGCCACGGCAAAGATGCCGTCGGCCGATAGGTGCAACCTGGCAAATCCCGGTTTCGTTACGGCGCTGTCCAGAGTGCTGCCGATGCTGTCATTACCGAAATTATTTTCAGCATAGATATCTGCGCTCCAGCCGTCAGCGCCGGGAGCGACAATCAGCGAATTCTCATCACTCACCGCTTCATTTTGTCCGAACGGCGTAGCCTGGGCAAATAAACGTTCTTCACCGGGGTTCAAGGAAGTTTCCGCACGGTAAACATTGACATTCATGTGCCGGGCATTATCTGCAATCGTTACAAAGCGGCGGTTATCCATACGAAAAATGGTGGGAGTCGTTCCGGAACCTTGGGATACCTGGCCGGATTTCTGCACAATGCCGCGATCATAATCGCTAGACCAGGCAATGGCAGGGTTTCCGTCCTTGCCCAGCCCCAGCCGGTAAATCCGGTGAGTGGTTACAATATATACGCCGGAGGAATCCGTATTTCCGTCGCCCTCATCTACGGCATGTGAGTTGTATATTTCCTGAAATGCCCCGTCAGATTGGGGCAAGCGCCGGCCGGTAAAATTCGGGTCGTTGAGGTCGATCCAGACGACTTTTGCCGGATTGCCGGGTATGACGGCCCCGGCAACCGCCTGAGAAGTGGTAAACCAGATATTGCCGTTTTTATCCGGAACAACGGCATAAAGATCAAGCTTGGTAAGCCCTTGGGGAACCGGTACAGCGCCCCCCTGGCCGGTTACGTTGTAGTCGTTATCCGCGGTATAACCGTCAATGCCGCCTGCCGCAGAGGGAACGCGTCGCAGCGTGAGTACATGACCGTCAGACAAGGCGACAACCATCCGGTACTGCTGGTCCTGGTAAAAATAGCCCGCACCGCCAAAGCTGAACGGTTCACCTGCCTTGGGAGTGAAAAGGAAAGGATAGAAAGCCAGGATATCCATTGTGGCGCGATCGATGGTCACGACATAGCGTTGATAAGGGGCATCCGGATCTTGCAGGTTACGCAAGCCCGCGCAAACCGTCTGAATATTTCCCTGGGCATCAAAGGCGTGTGCTGCGCATTCTCCTAGAAACACGTTCCGGTCGGCGCCTGTTTGGGGATCCTTGATGACGATCGGTCCCACCTGTGAAACGGTTGTCTGTGCAGCAGAGACCGGCCCGGCAAAAGCATAGGTGTCGGACATGTAGGAATCGGAGTGAATATTACTGGTCGGATTGGGTGACATGTGGGGATTTTGCCAGGTATCGGCAATCCGCGGCGGATTGGAATTGCCGGAATCCTGGCTGCATCCGGCCAAGAGCACAATCATGAGGACTGCGGATAATGATGCAAGAATTATGGTTTGTTTTTTCATGATGGACCATCTCCGGATGACCAGGTTTGCCTCAAAAGCGGAACTGGAAAAAATGTGTTTCGTCTTGCAAGAGACCGTTGCACGATGCAATAGGGGCATTTTTTCAATTAAGCTTCAAAAGGCCTTTCTTGATTTTTCGGTGGATCGTTGAAGGATCAATTCCCAATTTTTTTGCAGCTCCCACAATGCTGCCGGTCAACTCATAGGCTTGACGGATCATTTTTCCCTCAAATTGCTCCACCGCCTCGGGAAGCGTGGACGACAAAGCCGTCACCGCCGGTTCTGTTGGCAAATCTTTTTTTATTCCGACATCTTCGCGTGTTTGAATATTGAGAACCAATTCCAGGTCTTTTTCATTCAATTCCTGTGATGCGTACATAATGGCCATCCGCTCAACAACATTTTTCAATTCCCGGACATTTCCAGGCCAATCATAGGCAAAAAGCCGATTCATCAGACGCGGCGGAATTTTGATATCCGCTTTATATTTGGCGTTGCAGACCTGAATAAAATGCCAGACCAGGGGCAGAATATCGTCTCTTCGATCTCGCAGCGGCGGAATAAAAATGGGAATCACTGAAATCCGGTAAAAGAGATCCTGCCGAAAATGTTGGTTGTTCATGAGCTGGTTCAGGGTCAGATTGGTGGCGCATACGATGCGGACATCCACCGACTTTGTCTGTGTGCCGCCGATTTTCTTGAAGGTTCCCTCTTGCAGTAACCTCAATAACTTGCTTTGCATGTTCAAAGGCAGTTCGCCGATTTCATCAAGAAATAATGTTCCCGTGTGCGCCTCTTCCAAAATTCCTTTTTTACCGCTCTTTTTGGCGCCGGTAAACGAACCTTCCTCATAACCAAACAGCTCCGCTTCCAGAAGCTCATCGGGTATGGATGCGCAATTGATCGCAATAAAAGGCTTGTTGATGCGGGAGCTTGCCTTGTGAATCAAGTTGGCCACGATCTCTTTGCCGACACCGGTTTCTCCCCAGATTAAAACAGGAGAAGATGCCGCGGCCGCGGCCTTCCATCCTAATCGGACAACCTGTTGCATCACGGAACTCGAATAAATAATTTCCACCTCGCCGGAATCCATGACCACCTTCAGGTTTCTGCCTTCGTATTGGGAGAGAATCGTTTCGGAAATCTTGAGTTTCTTTTCCAGGGTCACAAGCTTGGTGATGTCCCGGCCGGTTCCGATGGTTAAAACGAGCTCCCCCTGCTCGTCAAACACGGGAATATAGGTCCAGGTTGCCGTTTGCCCTGTTTCGTAAGTCACGTTCATATCGATTTTCTTTTTCACTTCCAGAGACTTCAAAGCGGCGGATTCCCTCAGTAGTCCGCTGGCGATGATGTCTTTGAGATTCATCCCGACAATCGACCTGCCCATTAAGTCGATCAGCCTGCTGAAGGCCTCGTTATATTTCAAAATATTTGCGTTTTGATCCACGATTAAAATTGCATCGTCAATGCAGTTCAGCAACATGTTGATATCATTCATCAGATATTTTTCGATCAAGTCCATTTTTATTATCCTCAAGTTCCTCTGCATAAGGGCTTCTCTTGCACAATGCAAGACGTTTTTGTCGCAAATCGACAGTTTGAATATATTAATCAACAATATCAATGATTAATATCCTGGCACCAAATCTGCATAATAAGTTGAAAAAAATTAGCGACATCAAGGATGAAAGGAGCGAAAAATGTCCATACCAAAGCCCTGGCTGAAATTTTACAAGGATGTGCCGGAAACCATTGACTATCCCCGTGTCACCATGTATGAGGCGCTGATGCAGACGGTTGAAAAGTATCCGGACCGCATCGCCTATGATTTTTTTGATTACACCTCAACCTATGATCAGTTTGCCAAGGACATTGATCTTTGTGCCAATGCACTGGCTTCACTTGGCCTTTCCCCTGGCGACCGGATGACGATTTCCATGCCTACTTCTCCACAGGGCATCATCTGTTTTTACGCCGCCAACAAGCTGGGTATTGTGGCCAGCATGATTCACCCTCTGTCCACGCCGGCAGAAATCGCCTACTATTTAAATGTGAGCAATAGCCGCATTGCTCTGTCCCTGGACATGTTTCATGACAGTTTTAAAAATCTTCCGGAGAAGACACCTCTGGAGCTGCTCATTCTGACGGAGATCTTTGATCAGCTTACCCAGGGGCAGCCGATGGCGGAGAAACCCGCACCGGAAGCGGGACCGGCCGTCCGCTGGTGGAAGGACCTCATGACTGCCCCTCACCCGCAAGTGCCGAAAGCGGACATGGACACGGATGAAATGGCCGTTATTCTTTATAGTGGCGGAACAACCGGTTTCCCCAAAGGAATTATGCTCTCCAACTACAATTTTATCAGCGAAGGAATGATGGTTGCCAACTGGGGAGGTGGAGATTTTACGGCGGAAGACTCTTCCGTTTTGGCCATTCTTCCGATTTTCCATGGTTTTGGTCTGGGAGTGTGCTGTAACGCGGCTTTTATGGCCGGAGCGAAAAGCATTCTCGTTCCTCAATTCACTCCGGAAATCGTGGCGGATCTGATCCGGAAGAAGCGTCCCAACATTGTCGTTGGCGTTCCAACGCTTTACGACGCTCTTTCCAAAAATGAAGTGTTCCAGACCACGGACCTGAGCTGCCTGAAAAATACCTCCTCGGGTGCCGATTCTCTGCCGCGTACCGTCAAGGAAAGATTTGAGGAAATCGTCAAAAGGCAAAATGGAAGCGTTCAACTGGTTGAAGGATATGGTCTGACGGAAGCGGTTACCGCCATCATGTCCACACCCGTTGACGGCTATCGGGAAGGCAGCGTGGGCATTCCCTTCCCCGACATGCTGGCCAAGGTGGTCGGCATCGGCACACTTGATGAAGTTCCCATTGGTGAAGAAGGAGAACTCTGCCTGAATGGCCCCGCCGTTATGCTGGGCTATCTTGAACAACCGGAAGAAACCGCCAAAGTCCTGAAGACGCACGCAGACGGGAAAATCTGGCTTCACACGGGAGATATTTTCACTCAGGATGCAGACGGCTACTTCTATTACAAACTGCGTCTCAAGCGCATGATCAAATCATCGGGAATGAATGTCTATCCGGTTCAGGTGGAAGCCTGCCTGGATAAACATCCGGACGTGGCTGCTGCCTGCGTGATTGGTGTCCCGGATGAAGCTCAGGTGGAAAAGGTCAAGGCTTTTGTGGTGCTGAAAGATCCGGCCAAAGCTTCTGCTGAAATGGAAAAGGCTTTGATTCACTTTACCCGTGAACATCTGATCAAGTGGTCCTGTCCGCGCGAGGTGGAATTCACGGACAAGCTGCCGCTCACGAAAGTCGGAAAGATTGCTTATACCGAACTTGAAAAGCAGGAAATTGAAAAACTCCGCAAAGCGGGAAAATACACGGGAGGCAAATCATGAAGCATCTTGAAGAATATCGACGGGCGCTTGCGGATCCCCTGGCATACGCCCGAAACCTGAAACAGGAAACCGGCAAAGCCGTTATCGGCTATACCTGTTCTTATGCGCCTGAAGAAGTGATCATGGCGGCGGGCGCTCATCCCCTGCGTCTGTTCGGCACAAAAAAACAAATTCATCTGTCCGACTCTCACCTGCAATCGTATTGCTGTTCCGTCGTTCGAGGAATTCTGGAGGAAGGCCTGTCCCGGCGAGCGGATGTTCTGGACGGCGTGATTTTTCCTCATACCTGTGACTCCATGCAACGGCTTTCCGATATGTGGCGGATGAATATTCCTTTCGGGTTTCATCTGGACGTCACGTTGCCGGTCAAACTGGATACGGAAAGCGCAAAAGAGTATATGATCGACGTTTTGAAAAAATTTCGGGACGACATCAGCCGGAAACTCAACGTTGAGATTTCCGATGACGCTTTGCAAAAGGCGGTTTCGACCACAAACGCCATCCGTCAATCCATCCGAACCATCTACGACCTCCGCAGTCAATATCCTCATCTCCTGCCCGGAGACGATTTGTATAATATTGTCCGGGCGTCGATGATCATGGACAGAGATCAACTGGCGGGAATGCTTGCTGAAACCGTTGCGGAACTCCGGGAGCTGGCGATTGGCGCCGGCCCCGCTTCCGAAAAACGCGTCCTGCTTGCCGGTGGCATGTGTAATCAACCCGATGTTTATGCGCTGATTGAACGCGCCGGAGGTGAAATCGTCTGGGATGATTTTTGTACAGGGGCCAGGTATTTTGACGGACAGATCGACGCGGGCGCAGATCCTATGACCGGGATTGCAGAACGGCTTTTGAAAAGGGTGGTTTGTCCGGCAAAGCATATCGACCTTGATGGACGCGCCCGTCATATTCTCCAATTGGCCAAAGATAAAAAAGCCGCCGGAGTCATTTTTCTCTTGTTGAAATTTTGTGACCCTCACGCTTTTGATTATCCTTATCTCAAAGAATATCTGGACGAGGCCGGCATTCCGCTCATGCTTGTGGAAATCGACGACACGCTGCCCGCCAGCGGACAAATGCAAACCCGTTTTGAAGCCTTCCTGGAAATGCTGGAAAAGGAGAAGCCATGACAGACATTAAGCAAGAAAACGAAAATATACCCGTGAATTACGAAAAGTTGATGCGGGAAATCATGACCATTTATTATATTGATGCCAAAACCGCCCGGCAAAACAATAAAAAGGTGGCCTGGATCACCAGCGGCGGCCCGGTCGAACCTCTGATTGCCATGGACATTATTCCCGTATATCCGGAAAATTACGGAGCCATGATCGGCGCCAGCAAGATGGGCGTCGATTTGTGCAAAAAAGCCGAAGAAATGGGGTATTCCAGCGACCTTTGCTCTTACGCCCGTGGAGACATATCCTGCGCAACGGTGAATGGAGGCCCGATTGGCGGTTTGCCTAAACCGGACATGCTGGTATGCTGCAACAATATCTGCGGAACCGTTCTCAAATGGTATGAGATTCAAGCCCGGTATTTCAAGGTGCCTCTTTTCATTTTTGACACTCCCATTGTCCATACGGAATTTACTCCGGAAATGAAAAACTACGTCCAGCGGCAAATGATCGAGTACGTTCAATTTCTGGAAAATGCCACTGGCCGTAAAATGGATTGGGATCGCATGAAGGATGTCGGCAAACTTTCCGTCGAAGGACAACAACTGTGGCAGGAAGTTCTTGATACAACGATTAGCAGGCCTTCACCGATGACCGCCTTTGATGCGTTCTTTTTTCTTGCCCTCATTGTGACACTGCGCGGCACATCGCAAACCATTGATTTCTACCGGGGGCTTCGCGACGAAATGCGAAGACGAGTAAGCGTAGGGCAAGGCGCCATTCCCCATGAGCGATACCGTCTGCTGTGGGACAACCTGCCGATCTGGTACCGTTTGAAATGGTTGTCAAAAGAATTTGCCAAACATGACGCCTGCCTGGTGGCCGATACCTATACCTCGGCCTGGTGCGGTTCTCTGAAATATGTTGATGAAAATGATTTCATCGGATCTGCGGCGGAATCTTATACACGCATTTACCTGAATATCGGTGTGGACAAAATGGCTGAAATTGTTCTTTCGATGATTGATAAATACGGCGCGGACGGAATCGTGCTGCACTCCAATCGCAGCTGTAAACCTTACTCCTTCGGGCAGTACGACATTCAGAAGATCGTCGAGCGCGAACGGGGCATTCCCTCGTTAATCATCGAAGCCGACATGTGCGACGAGCGAAGCTTTTCCGAGGCGCAGACGCAGACGCGCATTGATGCCTTCATGGAGATGATTCGGACCGCCAAGGGAGGTTCCTGACATGTACACAATCGGTATCGATATTGGTTCCGTAACCGCTAAAGGTGCGCTTTTGTCCGGAGATACGCTTTTGGGAGCTGACTATTGTTTTACTGGTTACAATGCCAAAACCGCTGCGCAAAAGATTCTGGACCGTCTTCTGGAGGTGCACGGGATTGATCAGACGGAAATATCCGGTATCGTGGCGACAGGCTACGGTCGAAACAGTGTGCCGTTTGCCAACCGGAAACTCACGGAAATCATGTGCCATGCCTGGGGCGCCCGCCATCTTCATCCGAACGTACAGGTTGTCATCGATATTGGCGGTCAGGACAGCAAAGCCATCATTTTGAATGAAGGCGGCAACGTGGCCAACTTTATCATGAATGACAAATGCGCCGCCGGAACCGGCCGTTTTTTGGAGGTTATGGCTCGAGCGCTGGAAGTCGATCTGGACGAATTTGGCGCACTCTCCCTGAAGGCCGAGCAACCGGAAAAAATCAGCAGTCTCTGCGCGGTCTTTGCCGAGTCGGAGGTGGTTTCGCTGATTGCCGGAGGAAAAAAACGGGAAAATATTATCGCCGGCATCCATGAGGCTATCGGATCGCGGGTATCGGCCATGGCTTCCCGACTGGGTATTCATCCTTCGGCGCCCATCATGATGACCGGTGGCGTCGCCAAAAACATTGGACTGGTCAACGCCATGGAAAAAGCGCTGGGAGCTCCAATCATTGTTTCGCCCCATGCACAAATTACCGGGGCGATCGGCGCCGCCCGTTTGGCCCAATCGTCCGGATAAAATACTTGTTTTGTAGCGGTAGAGTATCGGATCTGGCAAATGCTGTTTTGGCTGTGTCGATAAAAGCGAGGTTTAGCTGTTTGTCGTCTGTTAAAACAAGGTTGTCTTTAATCTCGCGCCGGGTAACAATCACCCGGCGTGAACGCGTCCAGCCGTCCAGTTTCAGCTCTGACTCGGTGCCCTCATATCCGTGTCCGGCATCGACCCATGTGGCGATGAAAAACAGTCTTTCAATCAGCCGCTTCACATTGGCGGTCAGTCTGAGCTTGGTCAGTTAATGCGTAAAACGGGATTCCGCTGCGGCAAGGCAACTGTTATTGCCGAGAAAAATGCCTCCTCAAATCAGCGCCAATGAATGAATGGAGTACCCCGCTTCGAAAATGTTGACTGGGGCTGGATCATCATCATTGGTATGGCTGTCGGGACAGGCATGGCTATTCTTCCCGTTAAGATTGGAATGACGGGACTTGGGGCTTTTTGCTCTTGTTCGCCATCGATTCTACAGCAAGGCACCTGTTTCAGTGCCTGTTCGTCCACACGCTAGCGAACGCCATAAAACAAAAGGAATCCGAGATGTTATCAAAGGTGGTTCGTGTAAAAACTGGAGTTTGTATTTCATCATGCTTATCATGTGGATGATAAGCGTGAATTACCCAATGTCCTAATCCCATTATTGTTGATTTCGCAGCGTGAAGCGACGCTCCCTGCTTAAAAAAGTTCCCAAACCTGGGCTTTCGCTCTGCACCACGGTTTGAACATTGAACCAAACTTCTTGACATACAAGACGCCGCTAAATATACTTCGCATTACAAGAAACACTGCCTTTTCATTTAA
>DAOLNX010000040.1:0-26606 GCA_035416785.1 Smithellaceae bacterium
TTGATCGTTTTCCGTTTTCTAAATTCAGGCGACACAAATATCACGGCAGATTTTCTGTGATGACACTTTTAAGATTTTTGGCTGCCATCAGCGGGTCGTCCGCCGAACAAATCGCAGAAACAACCGCCAAACAATGCGCTCCTGCTTTTATTGCCTGGGCCGCATTGGAATCGTGAATTCCTCCGATGGCCACAAGGTCATGACGGCTATATTCTCTAATTTTTTTAAGACCTTCCATTCCCCACGGTTCTTTAGTGTCTGTTTTGGTTGGCGTGGCAAATATCGGGCTTACTCCGAGATAGTTAACATCCAGCTTTTCGCAGGCAAGAACGTCCTCCCAGGTTTCCACCGATACCCCGATAATGGCATGTTCGCCCATCAGGCGGCGGACTTCCGTATATGGCATATCGTCCTGGCCCACATGAACGCCATCCGCACCGCAGGCCAGCGCAACATCTACCCGATCATTAATGATCAGCGGAACACCGAAAGATTGCAGAATCTTTTTCACGGCAAGGGCTTCTTCCAGAAAAAGGCGCGTGGCGACATTTTTCTCCCGAAGCTGTACGTAATCCACCCCCCCCTGCACAGCCTGCAAAACCACTTCCGGCAGGGACCGATTTCGGCATAAACCGCGGTCTGTGACCAGATAAAGACCTCGCATCCTTGGTTTCCTATGCGATTTTGAGTTTTTCCCGAATGGATGTTTCAGACAGGCGATACAGGATATCCAGCAAATGCATTTGCAGCGAACCGGGACCCTGCGACCTTTCTGCAGCAAGTTCTCCGGCGATACCCATCACGGCCATTGCTTTTGCCGCAGCCTTAAGTGGTTCTTTTTCCACGGCGGCAAATGCCCCGCAAAGCGCACTGGCCGTGCAACCCAAACCGGTCACTCTGGACATCATCGGATGCCCGTTAGCTATTTTAATCATCTGCTCACCATCGACAATATAATCCACTTCACCGCTAATACAGACGACACACTTTTTATCTGCGGCCATACCTTGAGCGATGATTAACGCCTCATTGGATGCAGCAGTGCTGTCCACACCTTTTGTTTTGAACGTGTCATCCGTCAAGGCCAGTATTTCTGATGCATTTCCACGAATAATCGTCGGCCGTCCGGATGAAATCAATTTCCGGACCGTTCGCGTTCGGTAGGGAGTAGCGCCTGCACCGACCGGATCGATAATCACCGGCACACCCTTTTCTTCGGCTGCACAAAAAGCCTTAAACATCCCCCTCACCCAGGGCTCGCTTAAAGTTCCAATATTGATGACCAGGGCAGAGGCCAAAGCCGCCATATCGGCGGTTTCTTCTTCCGCATGAATCATCACCGGCGATGCACCAACCGCCAAAAGTGCATTGGCCGTGTTGTTCATCACGACATAATTGGTAATATTGTGGACCAGCGGACTTTTCGCCCGAATGTCTTCGAGAGTCTGGAAAATTTCAGATGATGTAATGTTCATTTCTTTGCCCTGCGTTCTTCGTCATCAAAAATTGCATAGAGCGGCTCGCTGCGCTCATTGTCCAGGCATGACGATGCGGGATTCTTCCTTGCGCTGCATTTCTTCGGCCTCGCGAATCATCAGCCGAACCGTTTTTTCAATCGCATCGGGCAATTTATCCGTTGCTTCCTGTAAGGTTTTTGCCCCCTGTATAAGGCATTGCACAGGAATCGGTCCGTTGGGTGACATTAACTGGGCCATGCCGGTAAAAATCGTATCCCTGCTTTTGTCTGGAGATCCATCAATGTTTACGGGGGAAAGACGACGGATGGAAACGTAGGTCAAGTCCGTAAATGTTTCTTCCTGGTAAAGATTATCCGGATCTATCTTGATATTCGTCATTTTGGGGCCGTTAGCTTCAATCATGGAGCGTCTCCTTTTCGTAATTAAATTTTTATGTTCAGAAAAATAATGGAAACGGTTAGCTAAATGCCTCCTTATCTTCAGATCATGGAAAAAGCTCGTATACTGAAAAGAATGAATGGTCAAGAAAAGAGATAAAAACATCTATAAATGAATAAAAACCTTGTTCTTCATCTAGGAAGGTGAGGGAGAGGGCTCCGGGAAGGCATATTGGAGATGCCTTTCATCCCTAAACACCTCCCCCTCGTTGGCAGGAAAAAAGGGGATGGGAACAGCCGTTTCCGGCTGCATGTTGCATTGGATTCCTGCGGGTTTCCATGTTGATTTTTCTGGCAGAAAATATTAAAATCACAAAGTTTTTCTACCTTTTTGATTTATGACCCGCAGTCACTTTCATTTAAAGCATTAATCGTGCCATGATTAGCTTTTTTTCAAGATCATGTTTTTAAAGGTTTTTTATTTTTTTGCTGGATTGTTGCATCAAAAAATGTTTCAAGACCATCTCACAAATGTCTCAATGATACATTTCATGAATCATGATTTGTGTGTTTGCACAGATACAGGAGAAAAAATGACTCAAAAACCGGATTCACAGGAAGGATGGCTGATCAGAAATACGAATCTGATGGGGGAAGAGTATTATGAACAATTTCATCAACAGACTTTTCAGGAGTGGAAGAAATTTATCTCCGGAAATTCGAATATTGATGTCTCCATCGTTCCGAAAGAAGTTCTCGATTCCTGGATACGATGTGAAAAATTGGGTGTCGATCCTCTATCAAAACCGAAACATCAAATTCTGACCGGAGAGGATTTCAGAGAATTACTTTTCAAAAATAAGGACTTTATGGATGTCAGCCGCCCATTTATGAAAAATCTTCATCATTTTTTAAAAGGTTCCGGCTTTCTGGTTGCACTTTTTGACCGGGACGCCTTTCTTCTTGACGTCATTGGCGACCCGGAAGATACCAAGCTGGTTCAAATGGCCAATGGACTTGCCGGAGCCTGCTGGCATGAAAAATATGCGGGAAACACGGGCGCCGGCACTGTCATTGTCCATCGGAAGCCCATTCAATTTATCGGATCGCAACATTTTATTCAATTTTATCACCGGGCAACCGGGTCGGGAGCACCCATCCGCAACGCCGAAGGAGAGTTTATCGGCGGTATCGTTATCTTTGGACGCTACTATTGCGCCAATCCACACACTCTCGGCATGGTGGTGGCAGCCGCAGGCGCAATCGAAAATGAATTGCGAATGCGCAAGGCGTTGATGGAAAGCCAGGTAGCGGCAAGCTATCAGCAGACGGTGATTTCCTCCATTCAGGAAGCTCTGATTGCCGTGGATTCTTCAGGTCGCCTCACGCTTATCAATGACAACGCCCGCAAGATGTTTGGCCTCCCTCAAGCCGGAATCGAAGGATGTTTGATACGGGACATATTCAGCAAGGAAAACACAAAGCTTTTCGAGCTGATCGAAAATCATGAAACGGTGACCGACCGGGAAATCCGGATTATTTCAAAAAACATTGCCGGTGACTATACGCTGACCTGCAATCCAATTCTATCCTCCGAACAGAATATCATCGGAAAAATTATTATTCTCAATGAAATCCAAAGAGCAAAATCCATGGTCACCAAGATGATGGGAGCTTCCGCCAATCTTCGTTTCGAAGATATCTATGGGAAAAACCCCCGGTTTCTGACGACTCTGGATCAAGCCAAAATGGTGGCAGCAAGCCGCTCCAATGTACTTTTGCTGGGAAAAAGCGGCACGGGCAAAGACATCTTCGCTCAGGCCATTCATAATCTGAGCGACCGTAAAAACGGCCCTTATCTGGCCATCAACTGCGGCGCAATTCCCAGAGATCTGATTGCCAGTGAGCTATTCGGTCACGAGGAAGGGGCTTTTACCGGTTCACGTCGTGGTGGAAATCAGGGGAAATTCGAACTCGCGGATGGCGGCACCCTTTTTTTGGATGAAATCGCCGAAACCCCCCTGGAACTTCAGACAGCGCTGCTTAGAGTTCTTGAGGATAAAACCGTCATGCGCATCGGCGGCAGCCGGATGCGCCCCGTGGACGTGCGTATTATTTTTGCAACCAACAAGGATCTCCGTGAAGAAGTCCGAAAAGGCAACTTTCGCGAAGACCTCTATTATCGGGCCAATGTTTTCGCCATTGAGATGATTCCTCTGTGCGACAGGCTTGATGACATTCCTCTGTTGGCTGATCATTTCACGAAACGTTGTGCGAAAAACATGAACAAGGGTACGGTGCGGATTGATCCCGGAGTGATTGAAGCTTTAATGCATTATTCATGGCCGGGCAATGTGCGTGAACTGCAAAATGTGATCGAACGGATGATGAACTTCCTGCGCTCCGATGAATTGACTCTTGATCTTGTTCCGGATTATATCAAGAACAAGTCGCGCTCCCATCCCGCAGCGGATGAAGAAAAACCCGCAGCGGAAGCCGAACAAAGTCTCCTTGCGCGTCTCCTGGGACAGAAGATGCGGAAAAATCAAATCGCGGAAAAAATGAACATTTCACGCGCAACGCTTTACCGGAAAATGAAACAGTACAATCTGGAGTGATCCTCCCTTCCCCTGCGGCCGGAGTATCAATTAAATATCATATTATATCATAACATTATACACTAATGCCCGGCAATGACCGCAAATACTCCTTTGGGGTTCGTCAGACCGCGCCTTCCCGAATACAGGCAATGTTTTTGGCCAGTTTCTTCTTTTGCTCCAGGTTGCCCTGACGGGCAATCATAATGCGTTGCGCCTGCGGGGAGCCGGCACCGTGCATGGATTCCGTTCGATAGCCGACCGCCGCCGCTCCCAGCGTCAAATTTTCAATCAGGCGCATCACACGCATGCGATTTTCACAGGGAACATGGGCAGCACCTTTGAGATATTTCTGAAGAATCTTTCCGGTTTCCGGGTGGAGCAAATCCTTATCAGAAGGCATCGTCACCATCAACCCGCCAGCGATATCTTCAGCCAGACGAGCAATTTCATAAGGAAATCTGGTCACATTCAGTTTGCAGACATTGGCCAGCAAAAGGTCAATCAAGTAAGTTCCCGATGCCGTGGGCCGGCCCTGAGCAGAACAGGCAATGCCGCATGAGAAAAGCGTTTCGTTGAGGTGCGTCATTTCGATAAGTTTATCCTTGATGTGTGAAGCCTGGGACACACCATTATACTCCGCAGCCAGCGCCGCCGCACCGATCAAGACATCGCCCACACCGACCTTGCATCCGCCATAACTCTGGCGGTGATAACCGGCAAAACGTTCCACCATCATGCCGCTGAATTCATATTCGCCGCACATAAAGACGTTTTCCCAGGGAATAAATACATTGTCAAAAACCATCAACGCTTCATGGCCGCCGAATCGGGAATTGCCCACATCCATTTCACTGCCTTCCAGTTTGCGCGTGTCACAGGATTGTCTTCCATAAATGTAAAGAATCCCCTTTTCATCGGCCGGACAAGCAAAAGACACTGCATAATCCTTATCGGCCTTGGTCATGGCAACAGTCGGCATCGCCAGAATCCAGTGCGAATTGACCGCACCCGTCTGATGCGCCTTGGCGCCCCGCACAATAATTCCCTTGCCGCTTTTTTCCACGATACGGACATACAGATCCGGATCTGCCTGTTCATGAGGTGCAAGTCCCCGATCTCCTTTAGGATCCGTCATCGCGCCATCCACGGTAAAATCCTCTTCCTGAACCCTGGTTAAAAAATTCATAAAACGATCATGGTATTTCGTCCCCAGTTTTGCGTCCATTTCAAACGTCGTGCTGTCGACGGCATTGACCGCATCCATACCGACACAACGCTGAAAACAAGAAGCTGTCTTTTGGCCCAGAAGACGCTGCATTTTCACCTTCTTTACCAGATCCTCTGCACTCCGGTGCAAATGTGTAAAACGATTAATTTTTCTTCCTGTGATGTGCGACACAGCCGTCATCAAATCTTCATGCTCGGGCATCTGCGCCAGTTCGTAGGTCATCTTGACAGAATTCAGTGAAGGACGGATGATTGGATGATCCACCCAATTCTTGACTTTTTCTCCCATCAGATAAATATTTAAATTCATTGTGCGCAAACTTTCTTCATACTGCTCAGGTGTTTTCAATGGCATATACGATCCCCCGATAGTCAGATTAGATGACAATACAGCCTGGATGCAAATAAATCCGGCTTCTTTCTGTTCGTGTTTGTTCTTCCTATCAATAATCATTCAGACGGGCAAGGTTTTATTCATCATTTTGTCATGATGATCCACCAACCCGCCCAAGGCCGGATTTTCCTACTCAGCCGGATAAAATCCGGATAAAATCGTGACAGAAATCCGGAAATCGTTTATATTCTTTCAGCAAGCATCTTATCTGACTATCTGACAAGGATGAAAAAAATGCCGCTCCATCCCATGCCCAACACCAGACAAATGATGATCATCAAAAGCCTTTTCATTTTTTTGCTTTTGGCATTCATCGCCGCCTCTGAAGCCGTTTCACTGGAAGCTTCCCCATCCCGGGTCGTTCAGGCAGATTTCTGGAAAACGAAATGGAAAGAAAAATTGTGGATAGAGCGTATCGATCCTGCGCCCGCAGAATTGCTTCTTTATCTGAAACATCAAAATATTCTTGATGGTTTTCCAGAAACACCGACAGCCGTAACGCCTGCTCGGGAAATGGCCGAAGCCTGCAAAGACATCAGCCGCTCTCTTTCCCCATCATTGAATCATCTCCTGAATGAAAGACTCATCGGCATTTTTTGCGTAAAAGACCTCGGAAGCTCCGGTTTTGCCGAAGAGGTGTTTGATGAAAACCTGCAAAAATCGTACGCAATTATCGTTCTGGACCGGGATGTTTTTTTAAAAAGGAAGGCCAATGAATGGGCAACTTGGAAAGAAAACAGCGTTTTTCAGCCTAAAAAAAATGGTTTAAAATTACGTATGACCATTGAAACGAAAAAGAATAATACTGTACAAAATGCCGTCCGTTATCTTCTGCTGCATGAACTGGGGCATACGCTGGGCCTGATCAGCGGCGTTCATCCCTCCTGGGTTCCATCCAGAAGAAACAGGGCAGTTGATTATCCGTTTATGAATCTTTCCTGGAAAAATAATCATCAGGAAAAAGCTGTCAGTTTATTTGATGATGCCTTTCCTGAACGTAGGAAAATTCGTTATTACGGCTTTTCCGGAGCACAACTGACCAATGATCAAATGCCTGAGGTTTACCGTAAGCTTCAACAATTCACCAATTTTGTCAGTTTGCAGGCATCAACAAATGTTTGGGAAGATTTCGCAGAGTCCTTTGTCACCTACGTCCACGTTTTCATCAACAAAAAAACCTGGCAGGTGCGCATTGACAACGATAAGGGAGGTTCGACCCTCATCGGTCCGTGCTGGCAGGAAAAACGCTGCCGGGAAAAACAGATATTCATGGAGCGCTGGTTTTACAACCCTTTGTAAAGAATAGCTTTTGACCAAATCCACCGCATCAGATATGCAGCCCCGGCCGCATGATTTCCTGAAGCGCGGCGCGGTGGCTTTCAAAAGCGTCCGCACTGTCCCCGACAGACAAATCAAGCATTTGCCCAAAGCGCAAGGTCACACGAGCGAAAGGTTTTGGCAGCATAAAACGGTCCCAGCTGTTAAAATACCAAGCCCGGTCCGCAGAGGTATAAAGAGGAACAATCATCGCTCCGGAGGCATGAGCAAGGCTGATCACGCCCGCTTTAACCACTCCGGCCGGCCCCCGCGGCCCATCCAGAATATGACCTGCAAATCCTCCTGCTTGTTGCACATGGCGAATCATGTCTTTCAAGGCCCGGCCCCCATCTCGGGAAGAGGAACCGCGCACAGTGTGCCAGCCGGTTTTCTCAGCAATCCGGGCAATAATATCACCGTCATGACTTTGGCTGATCATCAAAGCCGGGGAGTAAACAGAATAATTTTTAAAATGGTAGATGGCGGAAAAAAACTGCTGATGCCAACAGCAGAGAATGACTCTGCCCCCATTTTTCAGATAGTCAAGCCACGGCTTCTCATTTTCGATGGTCAAGCGGAATGTCCAACTATAGGCACGAATCAAATAATAAAGAAGAATTTGAATTTTTTCCAGAAGGACGTAACGATATTTTTTCAGCATCCACGTTTCCTTTCATTCGATCTATTCATACAGGCGCCTGATATTGGCCAATGCTCCTGCAATTTTCGGCTGTTTCTTCTCACAACCTTCAACAGATGTCCACCTGATTTGCGTGAGAAACATCGCGTGGGCAAGCTAAATACTGTTTGCTATTTCTTAGCGACTGAAGTATAGCCACTAGCAATTCAACGTCAAGTTTGCAACAATAACTATGAAACCCATTCACGGAAAGGATGTCTGACTATGAAAATGTTCAAATTTAATGTATTGATATTGTTACCGGTTCTTTTCATCACCACCTTCCTATCGGCATGTGGTTCCTCCAGAACATCGGCAATGCCGTCAACATCCCTGCAGCCGGTGGCTGTTGAGGGATCCAAGGAACAGGTGATGAATATGGCCTTCAACACAGCAAAACAGGTATTTCCGGATGATGAATGCGAGAGAGATGATCGTGCGGGAATGATCAAGGTCCACAGGGGTTCTTTCTGGAGCGGCAATACTTTGCTGACCGTGAATTGTGAAAAGAAAAATGAAAATCAATGGCTGGTTCGCGCCGAATCTCAAGGGGTTGGCTTCAGCAGACCCATAGGCAACCGAACCACTGCGGAGACGGAATATTATCTGAATTCGTTAAAAAATGTATATAATCAATCCTTGGCTGCGGCAAACCCTCCAAAAGCGGAAGTTGCGGCAAACAAGGAAAGTCCTAAAGAAGTCATCCAGGAAGCAGCCGCGCCGGCAGAAGCCACTGCGCCGGTTCAGGCACAAACGCCTCCGTCCGCTCCTGAACCTCAACCGCCGGCGGTGCAGGGCTCGCCGGTGACGGAAACCGCACCCGCACCCGTCGCTTCCGCTCCTGCTGTTGAAAAAGCAGCGCCGACCGCAGAAACCAAGAAGATCAAAGTCATCGGCAACAGCGACAGCAAACGCTATCATCTTCCAGGAATGAAATACTACAAAAAAGTCAAAGCCTATCACAGGGTTGTATTTGATTCAGAAGAGGAAGCCATCCAGGCAGGCTATCACAAAGCCAGAAGATAAATATCATCCGCCGGATGGGTATATCCGGCGGTGAACCATTGCCTTGCAAAAAAAGTATTTCCGGTTTGTCCCGGTTTTATGGTAGGGTCTGCGCGCATTTGAAAGGAAAAATTCATGCAAAACGTTGACCTTATCATTTCTGGCGGAACAGCTCTGCTTTTAGACAACCAAAACACCATCATCGAAAACGCTGGCATCGCCGTCAAGAACGGTTCTATCACCGCTTGCGGCGACAAAGACGAAATTCAACAACAATTTACAGCCCCAAAGACGCTGAACGGTGAACATTCCCTTATTTTGCCCGGTTTCGTCAATACACACACGCACGCAGCCATGACCTGCTTTCGCGGCATCGCCGATGACCTGGAATTAATGAACTGGCTCAACAACTTCATTTTCCCTGCGGAAGCAAGAAATGTCAATCCTCATCTTGCCTATTGGGGTTCATTGCTCGCCTGCGCGGAAATGATCAAATCCGGCACAACCACCTTCTGTGACATGTATATTTTCGAAGATGAAACGGCACAGGCAGCCAAGGAGGCGGGCATGCGCTGTCTCATCGGAGAAGTTTTGTTCGACTTTCCCTCGCCCAGCTGCAAAACGCCGGAAGAAGGCATGGCCTACACACGGAAACTGATCGAAAAATGGCAAAACGACCCGTTGGTGAATATTATTGTCGAACCTCATTCACTTTATACCTGCTCACCCGAAGTCCTCAAAAGCGCCAAAATGATCGCGGATGAATACCGTCTGATGACCGGCATTCATCTTTTAGAAAACCAGGCCGAACTCGAACAGCTTCAGGGAAAATTGGGCAAAAGCGCCATTTCTTTTCTGGAAGACATCGGCTATCTCAATGACAGACTGCTTTGCTTTCATTGCGTTTGCGTATCAGGCGATGAAATGAAGTTGATGGGGAAAAACGGTGTCAAGGTATCGCACAATCCCGCCAGCAATATGAAACTGGCCAACGGGATTGCGCCTTTAACAGATATGATGGATGCCGGCATCACCGTCGGATTGGGCACAGACGGCTGTGCCAGCAATAATACCCTGGATATGATTAAGGAAATGTCCACGGCAGCCAAACTTCATAAAGTGGCCATGCTGGATCCGACCGTCATGAACGCACTGACCGCCTTGCGCATGGCGACAATCAACGGAGCAAAGGCCCTGGGAATGGGAAACCTTACCGGATCGCTGGAAGTCGGTAAAAAAGCAGATATTATCCTCCTTGGCCTGAACAAACCGCACCTGACACCGATGTACAATGCCTATTCCCATTTGGTTTACGCAGCAAGCGGCGCGGACGTGGATTCCGTCATTATCAACGGCAAACTGGTCATGGAGGACCGGCGGCTCCTCACCATTCATGAAGATGAGATTATGGCGGAAGTCCGCAAGATCGCTGTCAACATCAAGAAAAGCATGAACATGTAAAGGGAGAACGAAAGACCATGTTGCTGTCCAATCCCCTAAAATTCCTTCCCGCGGTATGGGCGGCCGCATTGGCTCTTTTGATGATCCTGCCCCGTATTTCGCCGGCTGAAGTGAAAGAAGTGACCCTTTTCCCGAATTCCGCCAAAGTGCAAGAAACCATCAAAGTGAACTCGGCCTCCGATTCGGAAAAACATCCGGTCATCATCATTTTGCCGTCTCAGGCAGATCCGGAATCGCTGATCGTTTCACCACCTGCCGGCGGCCGGCAAAAGATTGACGATGTGCGGATAAAATCCATTGAACGCGTTGATGAAAACAAGATTGCGCAACTGCGCGCACAACTCAAAAAATTGCAGCACGACAAACAGGATATGCAGTCCAGACAGAAGGCGCTGGAGGTGCAGCTTCAATTCTGGCAGGCCCAAACCAAAGCCAAAACCAAAACCGTTGTTGATGCAGACAATCTGTCGTCGGCTATCGGTCGAAACAGCCGCAAAATTTATGCTGAAAAGTTCAACATGGAAAACGAGCTGGAAACTATCAATAAACAAATCAAAGATCTTCAGGATACATTGAACCAGGCAGCCGGAAAAAGTGAAAAAGTGTGGGAGGCAACCATTCTACTTTCCGGCATGGCCCCCAATCATGCCGAACTATCTTATTCTTATACACTGGACGGTTGCGGCTGGCAGCCGCTGTATCGTCTGGAAGCTTCGCCTTCGGAAAAAAGCATCCTTTTTTCGTGGCACGCCGAAATCTGGCAATCCACGGGAAAAGACTGGAAGCTTGTTCATCTGCAACTGGCAACGCTTCAGCCACACCAAGCCATCCTTCCTCCGGACCTGCCTCAGTGGATCATCAAACCCCGAACCGAAATTGTTTACAAATCGATGCGTCGGGATAAAAGCGCGCCTGCCGTTATGAATGAAATGGTGGACACACCATCCATGGTAGCACTGGCAGCACCTGTAGAAACGGAGAACACCACATATTCTCTCTGGTCCCTGGGAAGAAAAAATGTTCCGGCGGGACACCGCCAGCGAGTGAAAATCAAAGAAGAAGTCTGGCCCGCCCAATTTCTGTATCTCGCCCGCCCCAGCCAATCTCCCCAGGCTTTTGTTCTGGCACAATTAAAACTTGCCACGCCCGTTGAAATTCCCACGGGACAGGCTGCTTTTATGATTGACGGTGCAATGGTGGGCAAACGGAATTTTGCCCTGGCCGGCAGCGAAGCGGAGATATTTTTCGGCACAAGCCCGCTTGTCACCGTCAGTTCCGTAACGACAGCCGAAAAATCGGGAACAACAAGTTACCTGCAAAGCAGGCAAACCCGTCAATGGCAATGGCGGATTGAAGCCAAAAACGCGGGAAAAAACCCCATTACACTGCGCATAGAAGAACCCATCCCGCAGGCGCGTGATGAGAGAATTAAATTGACGTTTCATCATCAGCCCAAACCCGAGGAAAAAGACTCGGCTAGATTTGTCTGGACACTGGACCTGCCAGCCATGCAAAACAAACTCATTGAAACCGGTGTAAGACTTGAAGCGCCAAAAGATATGAATCTTGATTTTGGATGGCGGCATTAACGGCCGGCAGGAATCTTCACCATGGCCAAAATTATTTCCATTCACTCCTTTCGGGGCGGTACAGGCAAATCCAATACGGCGGCCAACCTGGCCGCTTTATTGGCTTCGGATGGTCAAAAGGTCGGTGTTGTGGATACCGACATTCAATCGCCGGGAATTCATGTTCTTTTTGGAATTGACCAAAGCGCCATTCAATATACGCTGAACGATTTTCTCTGGGGAAAATGCGAAATCCGGCATGCCGCGTATGATGCATCCGCCGTACAGGGCATCGCCCCGCCCGGCAAATTGTTTTTGATTCCATCGAGTGTGAAGGCAGGCGATATCGCCCGGGTGCTTCATGACGGCTATGACGTCAATCTTCTACGT
The DNA here is from genome assembly GCA_035416785.1 of Smithellaceae bacterium. Lineage (GTDB taxonomy): Bacteria > Desulfobacterota > Syntrophia > Syntrophales > Smithellaceae > UBA8904. The sequence goes on from DAOLNX010000040.1 coordinate 12,497, forward strand.
GATGGTTTTCAGCATCTGACAACGCAATTATCCCTAGATTACCTTTTTATCGATACGCATCCCGGCCTCAACGAGGAAACCCTTTTGTCCATCGCCTTATCGGATGTTCTGCTCATCATTTTACGGCCCGACAAACAGGATTATCAGGGCTCGGCCGTGACCGTCGAAGTTTCACGGCAACTGGAAGTTCCCCGTTTGATGTTGCTTGTGAACAAGGCGCCAGCCCTGCTGGACGAGACTGATCTGAAGCAAAAAGTGGCGAAAACCTATCATTGTGATGTTGCGGGACTCATTCCGCATTCCGACGAAATGATGATTCTCGCGAGCAACGCCATCTTTGCGCTCCAATATCCGCATCATCCGGTTACCGAACGTTACCGGCAAGTTGTAAAAGTATTAAAATCTTCGTTTTTGTGAGTTTTTCATGCATCTTCTCAGCGGAAAAAGAGTTTTTCAAAACCTTGCACGCTGGGGAGTATTGTGGGCTTTGATCTATGGATTGATGAATGTCCTGTCCAACCAATTCACTCTACCTGCCGCACCGATCATTTCCTTAAGACCCCAGGTGGCACTGCCGATGACAATAGGTTTTTTCTATGGGCCGATTCCAGGATTTATTACTGGTTTTCTGGGCAATATGTTTGGCGATGGTTTGTTCGGTTATGGTTTCCTGCAATTCTGGAACTGGCATGTCGCCAACGGCTTGATGGGAATGCTCCCCGGAGGGGTATCGCGATGGAAAAACCTCGGAACCATCAAAAGTGTGCGGGATTTCGGCATGATCGAAGCCACCGTTGTTCTGGCCTGTTTTGTTTCCGTGGGCGTGGCGGTTTGTCTGGACCTGCTGTTTCTTCACACCATGCGGTTTCCCGAGTCTCTTAACGCCTGGATTCTTCCCGCCTTTATCTTCAATGCTGTCGGCGGTTTCATTCTTGTTCCGGTATTCTTTCTGTTGGCCCGCCGTTTGGTCGTCACCATCGAAACCAGAACCATTTTCCTGGTTACCGCCCTTTTGGTTACGGCCATCCTGGCGACATCCATAACGATCACATGGGCGATGTATGACAATCTCACTTCCTACGACGCGATTGTCGAGGCTGTATATTTTTCCGGCATGGTTTCCGTCATTCTGGTCATTGCGGGATTTGGTTCTTCCATCTATTTCGTAAAAAGAATCACCGACCCGGTCACCTTGCTGACCCAGGCCGCTGAATCTGTGGAACAAGGAGATTATGATCTCCAATCCATTCAATCCGTATCCGGACGAACAGACGAATTGGGCCGGTTGGCCCGCATAATGCAAAGCATGGCAAGCAAAATTCAGCATCGGGAACAGACGCTGAAAAGTCAGGTTCGGCAGCTTCAAATTGCCATCGACCAGAAGAAATTGGATAGGGATCTCGCGGAAATCGTTGAAACAGATTATTTCCAGGGATTAAGAAACAGAGTCAGAGAATTTAGAAAAAAATAACCGAAATCCATGAAAAAAAATATTGGAAACATTCTGCAGGAACTGATGGACAGACATGCCGGCCGGAGTGACGATCACGAAAGCCCTTACCTGACCTCCTTCGGCGTGCCCTTATCGCAGGTCAAGCCCCATCATTATCAAATTGACTTGAGTGAATTGCGGATCTTTGCCGGGCTGTCCACTTTGGTCAGTCATCTGACACACGATGTTGTCGAACAATGCAGCTTCGGCGTGGCCGATATCATGGTTCGCAAGCGCGTAGAACCGAATACGCTGAAGGAACTGGTAGACATGGGGGTTCTCTGGATAACCATTTATGCTCGTCTGGAAGCCGCGGAAAGCCTCCCCTTTTTCCAGAACCAATTTCGAAATTGTCTGCATATCGTCTTCAATGCCATTCAGACGCCCCGTTGGGGGAAAGTGCTTTTCCCCGAGCTTTTTCTCTCACGGCAAGAAATGGCCGACGATGGCATTCCGGCGCTTGTTTTTCCTTTTCACTTGAAGGCCCAGCAAAACAAGGCAGGGTACTTCATTCTTCTGGAACGCTGCCGAACCGGTCATTTTTTAAGAATCACCGTGGAAGACGCAGGGCAGTCCCGATTGCAGCTTAAGCATATTCCTCATCGCGTCGTGGATAATCTGTCCGGAGGCACTCGTCTGGCCGGACATCACAACATGGCAGGAGAAATCATCCAGGGAATTCTTCGTGAATGCACAAACAACTGGACAGAATACAAGGAAATCGCAGAAAGACAACCTGCTCTCTTTGAGCATTTGAAAAAAGAAGGGCTACCCAATGTCTCCCTGATCCATTTCCGCTGGACCCCTGCCAATTACCGGTTTTTTCTGCCGGCAAAAACCGATGCCTTGTCCCCACCCGCCGATTATGCCCTGTCCATTCTCAATAAAGTCCTTCTGCTGATGACCGATCCGGACATTTTGCGTCATCTGGCCGGAAAGGAAGTGATTGAAATGCGATCCGGAATTCATCGGATTTTTCTGGATACTTCAAGACGCGGGACTTGCCTGAATGTTTGTTTTGATGAAAAAAGACCCCGCCCGGCGCTTCATCATTATCTGGCCCCCATGCAGCATCTTGAAGCGCTGTGCCGGACGGGCAAGAATCCATTCAAAGGAATGCGGCTATTTCTTATCCACCATATTACCGCTGAAGTCCTGGGTTTGATTGAGGGATTCCGTTCTCTTGGCTGTGAAGAGATGACGACAACGTTTGTCAGATACGCCGGAGTCGTTCCCGATGAATATCTGGAAGCCATTGGCGCCATGCCTGATGACCGGATGCGTTTTCACAGTCTGCAAAAAATTGAATGGAAAGACTCCCTCAGGGAAACCTACATTCTCTCCAACCAGTATTCTGATCCTGCCGGGCTTTCGGTGATTGATGAGTATCTTTCCGCAGAAAAACCGGATTTTTTTGCAGCCATGCGTTTTCTTGCCGGACATCTATTCTTTCGGGAGGCTGTTTTAAACCATCATCGGCAATGCCCTTTATTGCTTGTAGAAGATGGTGGTTACCTGTCCCCCCTGATCAACCGGTTTTGCATAGAGAATAAAACCGTAGGAGAGGTACTGAAACATTTCTTCGTCACCAAAGCCTCTCTGCCTGAAGAAACCACTCTCGATGATAAAGAATTGCTCCTTCCCCTGGCGACATGGATGAACCGTTTTTTCATCGGCGCCGTTGAACATACGAAAAATGGTTATGACAATAATCAGGAGGTCCTGCAACAATGGGGACGGCTGCAATTTCCCGTCGCGAGCATCGCCATCTCCAATTTGAAACGCGGTCCTGAAGCACAGGCCTGCTCATCGGTTATTCTCAATGCCATTGAAAATATTCTGCACCGTTTGGGGCTTCTTCTCACACACCGGCACGTATTAGTCATGGGGGGCAGTGGCGCCATTGGCCGGTGCCTGGTCTGTGATCTTTACGGAAGGCTTGGTCCAAACCTGGTTTATGGCGTTGACATTGCTTCGCCCCAAGCGACTCCACCTGTGATGAACTTCCGTTTTCTGGATGAAATTCCATCAGAGATTCTTTACAAGATTGACCTGTTCATCGGCGTCATCGGCCAATCCATTCTGCAACCCTATATTTTGGAAGATATTCTTGATCGCGGAGGACAAAAAGACATCTTTTTTGTCAGTGGATCCACCAAAACCGTAGAGTTTGCTGATTTGGAAAAGTGGTTGCAAAATTTAAAGGATTCTCCGGAACCGCAAATCGCCGGCAAAACCGTCTTGATCCGGACCCATCTGCTTAGAGACCTCCAAACCGGCATTTTGCAAGGACACTGCTTATCCATTCGCTTTGCCGATGATTCCCTGCCGGAAAAGAATCTCTACCTGCTTGGAGGACTGACACCCATCAATTTTTTATACTATGGCATTCCCAGAGAACTGATGGATCAGGTCATGGTCCAGTTGATGCGCGTCTGTGTGGGCATGGCTTGCCGGTACAAAGACAGCCGCCCGCTACCTCCCCGTCTCCTGGCTGTCGATCGGGATATCGACGAGAATACCGATTTTATTCCGATCTGAAACCGTTGAGACGGTAACCCATTTCAAAATAGCAAAAAGCAACTGGTTGTTTTTTCTGCGGTATCAGGCGCCTTGGATCATCTGATCAATGATGTTTTTCAGACGATCAATGATCTTCTCGAAATACTTGTTGCTGCGTTGTATGTAGTAATGGGTTTCAATTCTTGGAGATCCCTTGCCGATTCTGGAAAAAAACGCCTTCATCTTGTCCAGAGAGGAAAAACGGCGCACAAAGAGTTCTTCCCAGTTATTTTTATAAATAATACTGATGTTTTGAATATCGATGCCGGCATTTTTTTCATCAAAACTGATAAGAATCAGCATCTTCGTGATTCTTTCCTCATTCAAAAAATTGCTGAAATGGACTCTGGATATATCGTAAATTCCAAAGACATGCAGCATCATTTTTGCCACATTGATGATTTCCTGAAGCGTAACCGATGTCGGATTGGGCTGCATTCTCGTCTGCAAAGGATCGAAAATACCGTTCCAGACCAGATAGGCCAGACAAAAAACCATCTCCTCATTGGCGATCACCGTCTCCGACGGATTCTGATGGGAATAGACCTGCCAAATGTCCTCCGTATACATAAAGGTCAAAACGGACAAATTGATTTTGTCCGACGGCATATGCAAGACAGGAACCTTGAAGTTTTTTACCGCCCGGGACGAAGAAAGCTTTCGTCCGATAATCAACATGTCCTCTTGGGCAACTTCTCCGCGCATTCCTTTTTGAATCCGGAGAATATCCCGATAAATGTCCGTGATATATTCAAACAACAAACCGCCAAATTCCGTTTGTCTGGCCAGATCCCAGGATTCGAATTCATTGAGTTCATAAATTTCATTGCGGTCGATTTTGTATTGACTGAAGACAGATGCAGCCATTTCTTCTTTTTCGGTCTGTTTTTTCGACATCATTTTCAATTCATAACGCAGATAGAAGCACTTCTTGATGAATTCAAAGTGTCCCTGGCGGTCATGCATTGCATAATAAGCCAGCACCTGTTGCATGGTAAATAAGCTGGGATCAGGCGATAGGGATTTATCGTCGGAACTCAAAACTAATTTACGGAATCCGTTACACAGCAATTCTTCGGAGGATGATTCCAGAAACATCTTAAGCATCAGCATTTTGATAATAGATTTCAGGGGATGGGTCAGCGCTTTGTTGAGCTGCCAGAGAGACGCGCCGTAGTATTCGGATTTCTCCACCTGCGTCAGATTTCCCAGATCAATGAAATCCGTGTCGCCGAAACCGCTCTTTGCATTGCGATTCAGCTCTTCTGCATAATCCACCGATCCTTCCGGATCATACGTCACCCACCAGAAGGGTATTTTTCCGCAAATCAGAATGGAGGTACGGTAAAATTCCTCTTTCAATACATTTTTCTGCGTGGAACCACTGGATTCAAAGTCGATATTTCCAAAATTACACTTTTGAATATCTGCAATATCCGTAAGAAAAAAGAAGACAGGAATCCTGATCTGCTCATCCAGCCATCCTTTGATCAGATTGATTTTCTGGTTCAAATAATCAAGACTTTTCTTCTCAAACTGATCCTGGTTAATGCAAATCCAGATATCGCAATCGGAATGCAACGTCTGGCTGATGGTTCCCACGGATCCGATGGTATAAATTCCTTCGATCCGAGAAGCTCCGGGCAGATAACGGACTGTAAATCTTTCATCCTGGAATCCGAATTTTTTTTTAAACGAACCTTCCGAAAAAAGAATGTCCCGGTTGTTTTCAATATTAAACACCTTGAAACCATGCTTAATTTCCTTAATATAACCAGGAACATGGACATCGTTTACCGTCAGCAGCCACGGCAGCAGATGCAAGATGATATGAGCATCCTTGGGTGTGTTGGAAAGAAATTGCTTTTTACGCCATTCGTTATAGCGCAGATATTTTTTTTTATTGTTCTGGACGGTAACGGACAACAAAGTTGGAAACCTCAAGCAAAAATTTTGCGCAATCCTATAGAATATTTTGATTGAAGTCAATGTACCATTGCAATGCAGTTCAAATGATCAGACATTGACAGTAACCGCTCCGTTGTGAAATAAGATCAACAACGACAAACCCAGACGGAGACTTATGTTGCCCGAAAACCATCCTTGGCGCCGACTATCCGAATTGGTGCTGAATTCAGCCTCTGAGATCATGATTGCCGATCATGACGATCTGCAAAAGGCCCTGTCTGCCTCAGGTTTCCAAAGCGCCAAATTGACGGATGCTCAACAAAATCGAATTCAGCAATTGCACAACAAGCTGAAAAAGGCGCGCCTGCGTGTTGAAAAACGCCATCAAAGCGTTCCCGTTTGCCGCATCTCTTCCGAACTTCCAATATCGGTCCAAAACGAGCATATTCTTGAAATGATTCAAAAGCATCAGGTCGTCATCATTACCGGAGAAACCGGCTCGGGAAAAACAACTCAGATTCCCAAAATGTGCCTGAATGCCGGATTCGGGCGTCGCGGCATCATCGGACTGACACAACCCCGCCGGATCGCCGCCGTTACGATCGCCTCACGCATCGCCGCAGAACTTGGACAAGAATGTGGAAAAGCCGTCACTTATAAAATCCGCTTTGAAGAAAAGACATCGAATGAACCCCTCATCAAAGTTCTCACCGATGGCATGTTGCTGGCCGAAACGATCCGGGACAGAAATTTGCTGGCCTATGAGACGATCATTGTGGATGAGGCCCATGAACGTAGCCTCAATATTGATTTTCTTCTGGGCTATTTGCGCACGCTTCTTCCGAAGAGAAAGGATTTGAAGCTGATCGTCACGTCAGCAACTATTGACACAGCAAAATTCGCTTCGGCGTTTGGCAATGCGCCAGTGATTGAGGTTTCCGGCCGCATGTTCCCGGTGGAGGTGCGCTACCAGCCGGTTGATCCCGTCCGGGAGGAAAAGGGCGAAACGACTCCTATTGACGAAGCCGTGGCCTGTGTGGAAAAACTTCAGCAGGAAGGACGTTTTGAAGATATCCTGATTTTTCTGCCCACCGAACAGGACATCCGGGAAGCGTGCGACCGCCTGTCCAGACGCTGCTCCGGGCTGGTACTACCCCTGTTTGCCAGGCTGTCCGCTGCCATGCAGCGTCAGGTATTTGAGTCCGCACCTGAACAGAAAATTATCGTCGCCACAAATATCGCGGAAACGTCGCTGACCATTCCCGGCATTCAATACGTGATTGATGCGGGCCTTGCACGCATCCTGGAATACAATCCCCGCAGCCAGACTACCGGTCTGCCCGTCAAACCCATATCGAAGAGCAGCGCCGAGCAGAGGAAGGGACGGTGCGGACGCGTTCAGAACGGCATCTGCATCCGACTGTATTCCCGCGAAGAATTTGAGGAGAAACCCCTCTATACAACACCGGAAATTCTACGCTCCAACCTGGCCGGCGTGATTCTCCGTATGCTGGCCCTGAATCTTGGCGAAATCACTTCGTTCCCTTTTATCGACCGGCCCCATCCCAAAAACATCCGGGACGGCATTGAAATTCTGCGGGATCTGGGCGCTGTTATCCGCGACGAAAAAAAGCCAGAGAAAGATTGTTACCAACTGACGGACATCGGCCAGACGATGTCCCGGTATCCGCTGGACCCGCGCGTATCCAGGATGATTATTGAAGCGAAAAAGGAGGGATGCGAAAAAGAAATCGCCGTAATTGCCGCAGCATTAAGCGTTCAGGACCCGCGGGAGCGCCCCTACGACAAAATCAACCTGGCCGCAGCCGCACATGCGCAATTTGTGCATCCCGAATCGGATTTTCTCACCTATCTGAAAATCTGGAACCGGTATTCCGATTCGCTCGAAAAAATTGAATCCCAGAGCAAGTGGCGGAAATTCTGCCGCGATCATTTTCTCTCCTACCGGCGGATGAGAGAGTGGAGGGATATTTACCATCAGATTTTGGAAATCACGGACTCTGCGGATACAAAACCAAAACAACGGAAACCGGCGAAAATCGAATTTGACCAGGCGATTTCCGACCGGATTCACCGCTGTCTTCTCGCCGGCTATCTCTCCAACATCGCGAAGAAAAAGGAAAAGAATTTCTATACAGCCACCAAAAGCCGGGAGGTCATGTTATATCCTGGCTCAGGCCTGTTCAACCGGGGCGGGACCTGGATTGTCGCTTCGGAAATCAGTCTGACCTCCAGGGTTTTCGCCCGCAACGCCGCTAACATCAATAATGAATGGCTGGAAGAACTGGGTAAAGAGCATTGCCGTTACACCCACTGGGCGGCACACTGGGAGAAAAACCGCGGACAGGTGGTTGCCTTGGAAAAAGTGACGCTGTTCGGCCTGACGATCATCGAGCAGAGAACAGTGGCCTACGACGGAATCAACCCGGAGGAAGCCAAACACATTTTTATCCGGGAAGCGCTGGTAACCGGCGAAGTCTCCCGTAAACTTCCTTTTCTGGAGCATAACCTTTCCCTGTGGGAAAAGGTTAGAACGATGGAGGAAAAACTTCGCAAACGCGGCATTGCCGTCGATGAAGAAGCGGTCGCCCGCCTCTACGACCGGAAACTGCCGCCGGTCTCCGATATCCGGACATTGCAGAAGCTGATCAAAGACCGGGGTGGCGATGATTTTCTGCGGTTCCGGGAAGAAGATTTCATTGCGGACGCTCCCGACCCGGACGATCTTTCACAATTTCCCGATCAAATCAAAATCGGCAGCACTGCCCTTTCCTGTAACTATAACTTCCAGCCGGGACGAGCGACGGACGGCGTAACCGTTTCCGTACCGCTGGGGCTTTTTTCCAAAGCCGCCTCGGAAAATATGGAAAAGCACCTGCCGTCTCTGATGGAGGAAAAGGTTCTTTGCCTGCTGAAGTCGCTGCCGAAAAACGTCCGGCACAAGCTGCCGCCCGCGGTTCAGGTTGCCGGATCATTTTGTAGACAGACGGATCGTGAGGAAAACGCATTGCCCATTGCCTTAAGCAAATTCTTACAGAGGGAATATCAATTGACGGTTCCGGCCGATTCGTGGAAAACGGATAATCTGCCGCCTCATTTGAACATCCGCTATCGGGTCATTGACGATCACGGCGCTGAAGTGAAAGTCAGCCGAAATCTTGAAGAGCTGCGGGAAGAGCTTGTGGATAAAATCCGTCAGACCTCGATGGAGGTCTGCCGCCGTCAGTGGGAAAAAGATGCAGTGACAAGCTGGGATTTCGGCTCACTCCCCGAAAGCGTGGAACTCAAGGGAAAGCACGGATTGACCGGCTTTGCCTACCCCGCCCTGCAAACCTTAGACGGCGTCGTTCATCTCCGCCTGTTTGCCGATCCGCGGGAAGCGGCTTCAAACCATATTCAGGGCGTGGCCGCCCTTTACGAGATTTACTTCGCGGAGAGACTCCGGCAGCTGAAAAAAAACATCACGCTGGGCGGCAATCTGAAAAATTGGGCTGTGAACTTGGGCAATTCCCGGCAACTGGAACAATCCATCATGAATCGTGTTAAACAGGATCTGTTTTACCAGTCCTGGCGAAGTCCGGATGAATTCACCGGCCACGCACGGATTGTCGATTCCGTAATTCTGCAAAACGGACAGCAGGTGATTACCGCCATAACACCGGTTCTCAAAAGCTTCGCCGATGCATGGGACACGCTAAACAGATTATTGCAGAAAAACCGGGTCAACAACCCTGTCCTGCAATTTCTGAAAGCAACGCAAGCGGAAATGCACATCCTGGTTCCCGTGAATTTTCCAGAGCGATATTCCTTGGAACGGTTGAAGCATCTACCGCGCTACCTGAAAGCCCTGTCCATCAGGGCCGAACGCGGCAGTTTGAACCTGTCAGCCACCGAGCAAAAACTGCGCGACGCTTCCGCGTATGCCAACCGTCTCATGGAGCTTCAGGACAGCGTAACGCCTACCACATCAGAGGAAAAGAAAAAAAGGATCGACGACCTACGCTGGATGATTGAAGAATACAAGGTATCCCTTTTCGCCCAGGAGCTCAAAACCCCCTGCCCCGTTTCCCCCAAAAGGCTTCATCAATTGATCAAGGAGATTGAGAATATCATTTGTTAGACGCATAAGGCATATGCAAATATTTATCGAATTCTCAAATCTTTTATTTCCCCTTTGAAATATCGTCCATAATTTTTGTTATACCCCACGGTCACTGTTGAACCGGGAAGGTAATAGATATTTCCGGCAAAGCAGGGCTTGCTGTCAACCAATGCATTATTGACGTATAATCGCGCTTCTGTGCCCCGCCGTTGGAATACGACATGCTGCCATACGTCGGCTTGCAACCGATAGGCGAGTAAAGAAGTGCTGCTTCCGTTGCCAAAGAAAAATTGAAAATTATTCAATTCATCGCCCCGCTGTTGAATGACGAGTCCCACATTTTCCCGATGATTAAAGTCAATGATATCAGCGTGTGTCTGCTGGGTTGATCCCGGTCGGACATCCATCTCGATGGTAAAATCGCCCGTTATCCCTGCTACCAAACCTGCCCCGAGATCAATCCCATCGTTGGCTCCGTTAAATGTTTTAGTGCCTGAAATAACGAAGTGGGATGGGTCTCGTGCGGGCTCAGCGACCGTAGTCGAACGTGTTTCCGATTTTGAAGACCAGACAACGCCTCTATGATTCATTGTCGTCCCCCGATAAACAACAACGTAACCATCATTTTGAATAGCCAGAAAATAATTATCCAACGTCCCGTAGGTTTGCGAACTCCAGATAGTCTGGGCTGATTCCGCCGGGGGTCTCCCCTTATAGACAACCAGATTACCATCAGGCTGAATAGCCATAAAATACTGGCCATGTTCGCGATACGATTTACTGTGCCATCTTGCACACGACGGTTTCATTCCACATTGATTGTCATACAGCACCAAATTACCATCAATTTGCATGACTAGAACATACTTTCCGTTCAAAGACGATATCTTCTCGTTCTCAAACAAATAGCCTGAATGAGTCATTGATGCTGTAATCAGGGCAGTGTCTTCTGCAACAGAGGGAATAACCGATACCAGCCATAAAATTACCGTCATCAGACAAATATCTTTTTTCATTACCCTCTCCTTTTGAATTGAATTTATAAATGAATCCGTTCCCCTGTTGATGCCTATTGCATCCCATGGGTTTATGGGAACCCTGATAACCATCATTGCATTTTGTTCAGCAACTTTGTCATCAGGATGATTGTGATTTCAATTCTTTGATGGTCGCGACAAATCCATCCATGGAATTGATGATGGTTTTATCCTCAACGCAAAACGCAATGCGGAAATAGCCGGGTGCGCCGAAACCGCTTCCGGGAACCACCAGGATATTATGTTTTAAAAGCATTTGCACAAATTTCAAATCATCGGAAATCGGGCTTTTCACAAATAAATAAAAAGCGCCTTGTGGCTTCACAAATTTGTAGCCGGCCGCAGCCAGTCCACGGCATAACAAATCGCGCTTTTGCTGATAGAGATCCACATCAACAGAAACATGCTGGAGATTGGCCACAATCCGTTGCATCAGCGCCGGCGCATTGACAAACCCCATGATGCGCGTACACAAAATCAGAGCATTGACCAGATCATCCGACTCGAAGATTCTTGGATTCACGGCAATATAGCCAATTCGTTCTCCGGGCAATGACAGAGTTTTGGAATAGGAATACGCAACAATGCTGTCCGGATAGGCCTTTAAGACGGATGGCATGGTCAGGCCGTCAAAAACGATTTCCGCATAGGCTTCATCGGACAAAAGATAAATCGTTTTCCCGAAGACTTTCTCTTTGGCTTTAAGAAATCTGGCAAGATCGGTAATGCTTTTTTGGCTGTATACGCGGCCTGTCGGATTATTGGGCGAATTGATAATAATGGCCTTAGTCTTTCGGGTTATCGCTTTGTCGAGGGCTTCAATATCCAGAGAAAAATTCGGCCGGGTGTCGGCATATTTGACAACCCCCTGATAATTTTCAATGTAAAAAGGATACTCCACGAAAAAAGGCTTAAGGATGATCACTTCATCTCCCGGGTCAAGAAGAGCTTTCAAAATGACATTCAGCGCGCCACCGGCTCCACAGGACATGACGACATGATCAGCCGTGATTTTCAATCCACTGGTTTTACAGAGTTTTTGTGCTACGGCTTGCCGGGTTTCCAGGTAGCCTGCGTTTGGCGTATAGCCGTGCTTGAGCATGATTTCCTGATCGGCCACTTTGATCAGTTCCTTCTTGAACTCCCGGGGATGATCCACATTGGGATTGCCCAGACTGAAATCATAAACCTTGTGCGCACCGAATTTCTTTTTCAAAACCATTCCCTCATCAAACATTTTGCGAATCAGAGAAGAATGGGTGATGGATGCTTTGATTTTTTTGGATATGGACATGAATGGCGTTCTCCTTTTTACGTTTACATCAAAAATTCCGCTTCAGATATTGATGAATGACATTGAAATCCTCAAACGGAATGCAGGGAAGACCTTCTTTTTCATATTGTTTTAAAAGAATGCCTTTGGCAAACACGACGTCGGCACAACGGGATGGACACCAGTCGGAATGGCCGTCGCCAATGTAAAGAATTTTTTCATACCTTAGCCGAAAAGAATGCAGAATGGCGTTTTTGCAAGTTCCGCAGCGCCCGCACAGTTCATTCATCTCCGGAAACCTGATCCTCATGGATTCTTCATCGCCGAATTCCACAACATTGGAGTAAAATTCGATATCGGTAATGCCTTTATTCTCCAGGATACAACGGATGTAAAAGTCCAAACCATCGGAAAGAATCTTCACATCCAGGTCTTTTTTGATACAAAGCCGGTAAAAAGGCATAAATCCGCGCGTCAATTTGCCTTTTGAAAGAGCAAATTCTTTCATCTCCTCCTGATTGCCCTTGATCAGAGGCATGATTTGCTGGTAGGCGGCGCGGGAACCCGTGCATTCTTTGTTACATAAGCGTTCCAGTTCAACCCGTGGTTTGCCGGCGAAACGGCTCAAAAACTCGGAACCTACATCCAATTTGCAAATTGTACCGTCAAAATCGCTGATAATCAGCGCTTTTTTCTGTTTAAAAACCATCTTCTGTTACTGTCGGCTCTCTGTTAATGTTTACGTCGCTTCAGAAGCACAAAAAAACCCAGCAAAATTAAAACGGCTGGCAGAATATACTGGGAATATTTATGTAAATCAAAACCATAAAACTCCACATAGAGAAAAGCGGCTCCGGCAATGGTGATAAACCAGCCCTCAAACGCCCGGAAACTGTTGAGAAGCGTTCCGACACCGATCACAATCAATAAAACCGGCCAGGTCTGGCCGAATCCATAGCCGGTTGTTTTGCTGATAAAAATTAAAACCCCCAGCGTAATTAAAATCAGTCCGCCGGTAACAACGCTTTTCTTTTCACTTGCCATGAGCATACTCCTTACCTATTTTCACCATGAAATCCTTACACGAGTCCCTATCATTACTTTTCCGACAATTTCATAAATGGCTTCAGCAAATCAATCGGTATTGGAAATACCGTTGTGGAATTGTTTTCCGAAGCAATCTGGTTGAGCGTCTGTAAATAGCGCAATTGCAGCGACATGGGCTGGGTTTCCATCAAGGCCGCTGCATCGATGAGCTTTTGAGCCGCCTGATACTCTCCCTCGGCGTTAATCACTTTCGCCCGTCTTTCTCTTTCGGCTTCCGCCTGTTTGGCCATCGCGCGTTTCATCTCTTCCGGCAGATCAATGTGTTTGACTTCCACCAGAGATACTTTAATTCCCCAAGGGTCCGTGCTGCGATCAAGGATTTCCTGAATATTCAAATTGATTTTTTCTCTTTCGGAGAGAATTTCATCAAGCTCCACCTGACCGCAGACGCTGCGCAGTGTGGTTTGCGCAAGCTGCGACGTGGCAAAAAGATAATTTTCGACATTGACGACGGCGGCATTGGCATCCAGCACGCGGAAATAAACAACGGCGTTGACTTTGATGGAAACATTGTCTTTGGTAATCACATCCTGCGGGGGAACATCCATCGTAATAGTCCGCATGTCGATCCGGACAATTTTATCAATGCCGGGAATAATGACAATCAA
>DAOLNX010000041.1:0-26480 GCA_035416785.1 Smithellaceae bacterium
CTGCCTGATTATTATTCTTCTGACGATTAAACGGCCTGTGAAAATCGGTGTTAAACTGGCTAATGCTTTGAAGATATTGACGGATGATGCGTATTATGACATACAAATTTCCACGTTGCTCCATATCCACAGGAAAAGCACCTTGTGGTTTCCATCTCTGATTCGCAGGAACATTAGGAGAATGATGCATTGCCCGCTGAAAAAATTACGCTTTCACAGCTCGAATCCTTTCTTTTCATTCCTGGACAATGTCGTCCTTGCGGCCCAGCGATCTTGTCACACGGAGCACTTCCTCGGCCGTGGTCATGCCGGCCAAAACCTTTTGAATCCCGTCCTGCTGAAGCGTGATCATGCCCTGCGTAATGGCCAGATCGTTAATTTGATTGGCATCGGAAGTTTTTAAGACCAGACGGCGAATGTTGTCGTCTACCGTCAGAATTTCAAAAATGGCGGAACGTCCCCGAAAACCCGTCTGCATGCAAAGATTGCAACCTTTTTTTCGGTAAAACGTGTTCTTTTGTAAAACGGATGGATGCAGCCCCAGATTAGACAAAGTTTCCTCATCGGGAATATAGATTTCTTTGCAATGAGGACAAAGAACACGCACCAGACGCTGGGCAATAATCGCCACGACCGAAGAGGTAACCAGAAACGGTTCCACTCCCATGTCAATCAGGCGCGTCACGGCGCTGGCGGCATCATTGGTATGCAATGTCGAAAAAACTAGATGACCGGTAAGAGAAGACTGGATGGCGATTTCAGCAGTTTCACGATCACGGATTTCGCCGATCAGAATAACATCCGGGTCCTGCCGGACAATGGAGCGTAACCCGGCCGCAAAAGTCAGGTCGATTTTCGGATTGACCTGAATTTGTCCAACACCGTCCATTTGGTATTCAATCGGGTCTTCAATGGTAATGATGTTGATTTCAGGCCGGTTGATTGTGGACAAAGCCGCATACAAAGTCGTGGTTTTGCCGCTACCGGTCGGTCCGGTCACCAGAATGATACCATAAGGTGATTTAATCAGGCGGTTGAGCATGGTGATGCGATCGTCGTGCATTCCCAAATCCGACAACATCAGAATGTTGGCTGATTTATCGAGCAAACGCAGCACAACGCGTTCGCCGAATGCCGTGGGCAAAACAGAAACGCGGACATCAATCATACGGTCGGCAATTTTCAATTCGATGCGGCCGTCCTGCGGCAGGCGCTTTTCAGCGATATTGAGTTTTGCCATAATCTTCAGCCGGGAGGTCAGCGGTGACTGAATCCGACGAGGTAACCGTAAGATGTCGTATAAAATGCCGTCAATACGATAACGGATGTTCACTTTACCCGAATAAGGCTCCACATGAATATCGCTGGCCCGGTCCTTGATTGCGCCGGCCACCAGAAGATTTACCAGTTTGATAATCGGCGCGTCACTGGTTTCATCAAGAAGATCAGCGGTTTCACTAATTTCTGAAATCAGATCATCGGCTGTCGCCTCATTGATTTCTTCAAAATAATCCTTGGCCGATGAACGGCTCATGTCATAGGCCAGATTAATGGCAGCGTTGATCGCGTCCTGTGTGGACAGAACAATCGGAAGATCAGGCATTTCCAGCAACAAGCGTAAATCATCGGCTGGCTGATAATTGACAGGATCATTCACGGCGATTACACGAACATCGTCGGTAATCACCGGAACCATTTTGTTTTTCTTTAGATAGGCAATGGGAACATGTTGTGTAAAAGAAATGTCGATACTCTCCATGGGCAGCGCCGTCCAGAAAGGCAAACAAAAATGCTCCGACAGAATGCGCAAGAGCTCAATTTCATTGATGGCTTTTTTACGCAGAAGCAGTTCGAGAAAAGCCACGCCGCCTTTTCCTTTGGCGCCATGAGCCTCGACCAGAATTTCAGATGGAATACCCGCAACCAATAATTTTTCATCCAAAGATGAAGGTTTTTTCCCGCCGGACATGGTGAAACCAGAAGTTCCTTCTGACAATACATTTAATGATTTCAAGATAGTAGACATAAGCACAACAGCCTTTGCTGCATTCAGGGACTTGTTTTCGCGGTTTTTCCGGCCGGAGCCTGCAAAACTTCGGAAGTTTGCTCCTGCTTTCTCTCATTCAGTTTAATGATACCTTCCACGACTTCGCCCATGGTGGCTCTCTTTTCATTATAAAGCTTTGCGGCATCCTGTTTGGTACGTACAATCCGCGGCGTCAGAAAAACATAAAGGTTGGTTTTTTCCCGATTGACCGTCTTGGCCTTGAACAGCCAGCCCAGAAATGGAATATCGCCCAGCAGAGGAACTTTATTGGTGCTGTCATCCGTACTGTCGCCGACCAGGCCGCCAATCACAACAGTCTCGTTGTCTTTGACAACCACCGTGGTTTTTGCCGTTCTTTTCAGTGTCGTCGGAATGGATGGCTTGGTGGTATCCGTCGTCACACCTGAGATCACTTTGGTAACCTGCTGAGAAATTTTCAGACGCACATAATTTTCATGATTGATGTGCGGTGTGACATTCAGGATCACGCCGACATCCTTATATTCATAAGTATTGTAATTTACTGGATATTGCGCTGAAGTCGTTGTGGAATCCTGACGGGTAAGATAAGGCACGTTTTCACCGACATTGATTTCGGCCTCCTCGTTGTCCAAAGTCAGAAGCTGCGGGGTGGAAAGAATAGACACGTCGGAATCGTATTTATAGGCCGCAACCATTGCGCCGATATTGGGAAAAATCATGTCACCGATTCTTATTCCTGCGCCGATAATCCCCATGGAAAAACCCGAAGGAAGCGAAAGCAGCGTATCCGTTCCATCTGTTGTCGCCTTGATTCCCGAAAACACTCCCGTGCCGGAACTGACAAAAGATCCAAGAGGTGAACCGTTCACAGAGCCGGTTTCCCGGACGCCACTCCATTCCACGCCAAGCTTGAAGTCCTTATTGGCTTTGACTTCCATGATAAGTGCTTCAATGTAAACCATCGGTCGTGGCACATCGAGCTGCTTGATAATATTTTCCAGAACTTTATAGTCTTCCCGTTCCGCCATAATCACCAGCGTATTCGTAGCCTTATCCGGAACGATCTGTACATTTTTGGAAACGACAGGAGCACTGATCTTCGCTGTTGCGGCGGGACCTGTTGCGGCTGCGCCACCCGTATCTTTAATAATATTATTCAGGACTTTTGCCAAATCTTCCGCAATGCTGTTTTGAAGGCGATACACCTGGATATTGGATTCTCCGCGCGGAACTTCTTTATCCATCATGGCTGCCAGTTTACGCACACTTTCCGTATCCCCGACACTGGCCAGAATAATCATGGAATTGGTTCGGGAATCGGCCACCATTTTGATCGGCATGACGTTTGGCCGGCGCTGCTGGAAAATATTGGTCAGGGATTTCACCACTTCCGTAGCCGAAGCATTCTGAAGAGGGAGATAAGTAATCTGCTCCCCTGCCCCTTCCACGTCCAGCGCTTTGACAATATCTTCCAGTCTCCGAATATTGGACAGATAATCGGTAACAATCAGTATGCCTGACGGAGGATAGGACAGAACCGAACTGGTTCGGGGAATGATCGGGTCCAGAACGCGCTTGACTTCGTCGGGATTGGCCCGTTCCAGCGTGATGATCTGTGTGACCATTCTGTCGTCCAATTCGCTGTCATCCTTCTTGGTTCTTGTTTCCACGCTCTTTTCCCTCGCAGACGCCGAAGGAACGATCTTGACCATTTCACCCACGGGAACCGTAGCAAAGCCATTAATTTCCAGAACCGACAGAAATACTTTATAAACATCGGAAAGCGGTATCTTTCTTGGCGAAAGAATAGTCACTTTTCCTTTGACCTTTTCATCAATGATAAAATTCTTGCCGGTCAGCTCACTGACAAATTTTACAAAAACTTCAATATTGACATTGTCAAAATCCAGCGTGACGTATTTATCAGAGGTTTTTCTCGTTGGGGTTCCGGAAGAAGACGGATGATCCTTTTTATGCAAAGAGTTTTGCTTTTCGGCAGACGGCAGGGATGTTGATGCGTCGTTTTGGGTCTTCAGAGCTTTCTGTAATATCGCTTCCATTTCCGATCGTTTTATTTGCTGATATTTGGCGTCCTTCTTTGATTCCGGACTGATGCTGTCCTTCTTATTCTTTTCTTGAGCTTCCGGATTTTTCTCGGCGGCGGTCTCAACCGGTGCCTGAACCACCGGCATCTTTGTTCCGGTCTGCACAACATCAGACTTTTTACTACCCAATGAAACCGGTATTTCCGTCTGCGCAGCAACCGGCAACGGTTTGGAAGTCCCACCTTCATCAATTCGCGCGGCTCGGCCGGATGAAAGCTCACCCGCCGTGAAAACGACGATCAGAGTCAGACATAATATCCATTTTCCTATATTGTTTTTCATCAATGTCATTTTACTCATTCCTTGCCTGCAAAATATTTTTAAACTCGGGCAGATCGGCGAGAGTTTTCAAATCAGGATCCCGCAGCGCCCATTGCCTGACTTCTGGATTATAATTCACCGCGTTTTTCAGAGATAAGAGGCTCTGACGCGGATCATGTTTTTGCGCGTAAAGACAGGCCAGATTGTAATACGCATCTGCATAATCCTGTTTAACGTGGATGGCTTCCTGAAAACGAACAATGGCCCACTGATAAACTTTCATGTTCATATAAACCACACCCAGATTATTCAAAGCCTGATAATGCCTTGGTCTGGCACGAATCACCTGTTTGTAAAGTTCTTTAGCTTCTTTTAGCCTACCCTGACGCTGTTTTTGAACAGCCTGCATAAATACCGTTTCAGCATCCGGCACATGTGTTGCGGACAAGGCATAGTTCTTTTTTTGCCCGATCACGTCCGGATGCACGGCCCTCGGTTTTTCATCCGCTTCATGCTTTTGAATCGACACGGCCTGCACTTGCTCCTGAGCTTCCGCCACGGTAGCGCCCGCACCGGAAACCGCGGCCATTCTTACTGGCGCTTTTGGAAAAACACGGACGTAGCTCCATACCGCCAAGACCGATACTGTAAGAAAGAACAGGAAAAAACCCGCCATCCATACCCGCCTTCGGGGCCGGGCACGGCCTGGATTTGGAGAGACCGAAATGACGTTCCCGTAAGGCAAGTAGGGAGAATCCTGCTCCTTTTGAACTTTGTGTAAGGCGTCGTTTATGTAACTCATAACTTCCAACCGGTCAAGATATTCTGCGGCGCTCAAGCCGTTAGTCGCATCCACCATTTACTGCGCCAGGAAACATTGTTCCGGAAATACTCTTTGCCGATATCCCGCGCTGCAGCATGGACCACTTTGCGGTCGATCGTCCTGATATTCCCGGCATAGGCAACAAGCAGCGCCCGGTCACAAAGCGCATTGATCCGTCGCGGAATGCCACAGGAATAATTCTGCACCACAGGAAAAGCATCTCTGGCAAAAATCCCTTTCCCCGCGCCACCGGCCACGTTCAGACGGTGCTCGATATAAGCTTCCGCTTCTTTTGTCGAGAAAGGCTTCAGGGAAAAACGCACCGTTATTCTTTCGTTCAGCTGGCGAAGCGCCGGCTTGGCAAGCGTTTCCTGAATTTCCGGCTGTCCTACTAATATAATTTGCAGCAGTTTCTCCTTTTCGGTTTCCAGATTGGACAGCATTCGAACTTGCTCCAAGACGTCGTTAGAAAGATTCTGCGCCTCATCAATCAGTAAAACGGCCGTCTTTCCGGCGGCAGAATTGCGCAAGAGAAACCTGTTCAAAGCATCAATACAGGCCTTTTTTGTTCTGGACTCCCCGGACAATTCAATTCCAAATTCACTGGTAATCTCATCTAAAAGCTCGGCTTCCGATACTTTGGTATTGAAAACCAGAGCCGTTTCTATTGAATTGTCCAGCATATTCAAGAGAGTACGACAAATTGTGGTTTTTCCCGTGCCGATTCCGCCGGAAATCAAGACAAATCCCTTCTTTTCCTGAATACCATAAATCAGGTAATTCAGTGCATCGCGGTGCTGTTCGCTTAAAAACAGATAGCCCGGTTCCGGCGACAGTTTGAATGGATTTTCCTTTAAACCAAAGTAAGCCGCATACATGGCCTAAAAGCCCTCCTGGTCGGCATTTTTTCAGTGAAACGTATAATTCACCGTTTCTTTCTTGCCTTTTCGTATCAAATGGATGGATACACTTTCGCCATCCTGCATGACATTCACTAATTGAAGAATATCATCAGCGCCTTCCAGTTGCTTGTTGTTGACATCGGTCACGACGTCACCGTTTTCCAAACCCATTTTCTGGTAGAGACTTCCCGGAACGATATTGGAGACAACAAAACCCTGTTGCACTCCCTCGCTGAAAAAAGGACGAATAATTGCCTGGCTCATAATGGTCTTCAAATCCCCCAACCCCTGGGTGACGACTTGCCTGCTGATGGAAATATCTTTTCCAAACCGTCCAGCAGCGCCCTGCCCGGTTTCCTTGATTTTCATCACGTATTCATTCAATCCATCTCTCAACACCGCTTCACTTCGGGTAATGCGCACCAGTTTGGCCGAACCAATCATCTCACCCAGTCGATAAAGTTTCTGTTTGCCGGTTCCTTTCTCTTCAACAATCGCATATCCCATCGATGAATCAACAGCAATGGTTCCCCGTAAATCAAAGGCTGTATATTCATCGCGTGCCCCTACAATTCCTCCAGCGTTTTGCTCCGCAATGGCTTTCAATGTTGTCTGGAACAGATTTCGTTCTGTAATGACATGGTAATGTTCTGCAGGATGCCATGTCTCGGGTGCAACAGCGGAGACGGTCTGTATGTTTCCTGATGACGATACATGCCTAATCATCTGAAAGGAAAGAATCTTATAAAAAATATCCACCAGCAGAAAGGAGGCCAACGTTACGGCACACACAACAAGCAATGGCCTGATCCATTGCTCCGGTGCCGAAAAAAAGGCCGAAGGCCACGTGACCCGATCAAGCCTGAACTTCATGCGGTTCAGAATTCTGCTCCATGTCTCTTTCAACATATTTTCCTAATCCTGCGTTAGGCCCTTTCACATATAGCGGAATGACGGATTGGCCAGGGTGCCGCCAACGGTGATATTCATTTTTATCTTGGTTTTGCCGGCAATCTCAAGAACGCCTTTGAGCTGAAGCTGGCTTTCCCCATAACGTGGCGCAAGCTGAATATCTCCTTTTAAAAAGCAATTCATTTTTTCGCCGTAAACGTCAAATTTCTGTATTGTCAACTTTCCGCTTTTGAGTTGTGCCTGAAGTTCGCCTCGGTCAAAATCGATTCGGCTAACCCCCAGAAAAGGCTCCGGAAGCGGATAGGAACCTCTTGTCAAATAAAGCGTAAAATTTCCCGCCGGATCATGGTCGGCTTTGTTGTCTGCTTCGTACATCCCCGATCCCTTCGCCCATCCGGTCATGCCCTTTAAAAGGGGAACACCGCTCATGTTGCAGCGCGCAAGGTCGATTTGCTGAAAAGTGATTTTCCATTCCGTCGACTGATATTTCCGGTCCGACAAAATGAAACCGGCACTTCCGTTAAAATCTCCGCCATAGGCCCGCCCATGAAATGAGACTCGTTTACGTTTCTTGAAAAAGCTAAACAGAGATATCTGTACATCCAGAAACTGTCCCTGAAAAATCTCTTCTCCGGGCATTTCCAAAGACTGAATTTTCACATTGGATAACTTCAAGCCCAAAGGCACAGAGGGATGCAAAGCCTCCGCTTCCAGATTCCATCCGGCAGAAACAGCGGCAGATTTCAACCTTTGCAAAACCAGTGTAGAGGGAAAAAGGAGGTACAAAAACACGCCGGTCACAACGATTGCATAAACCACCAGCCAAAGAAACTGATTTTTCAGAAAAGTTGGTGCTTTCATGGAACAACCGCCCCCAAAACGGCAGGCGTATAAGAGGCCACCAGAATCTGAACACTGATATATTCAGGACTTTCCTTCATTTTGGTAATCGTAAGCCTCTTGATTCTAATGAGTTCTGTGGGTGATTCGACCTGGTATAAAAAATCTTCCAGCTGTTTAACGGTAATTTTTTCCAGTTTCAGATCAATCAGTGTTTCATCAAAAAAAGCAGTTTTCCCACCCTGTAAAGAATTCATCTGTTTGATCGCTCCTTTGACATGAGCCGAATACGCTTTTTTTTCCAGATAGGAAAACAAAGTAAAATCGGGACGTCTGGAGGCAATTGCGTTTCGAATACGTGATATTTTTGCGTCCTGGACAGCAAATTCGGCGTCCATTTTGACCATTTCCTCCAGCTTTTTTTCATTGGAGGCTATGTTTTTTTTCAGCTTGGCCTTTGCCTGAAAAAAAGGAAAGACCACAAAATCCAGCAGCAGAGCCAGGACCACAAAAACCGCGCATCCAATGACCAGATAACGCTGTTTAGACTCCAGCTTCGCCCACGAATCACTCATCATCACATATCTATCCTCAAATCAAAATTCACCTTGTCTCCTTCTTTGGAAAGCGCCGTTGAACCAATGGCAACATTTTTGAAATATTTTGATTTCAAAAGCCCATTTTTTACAGAGGTAACATCATCAATTTTTTTCGCTTCGCCCTTGAGGAGCATCTTTCCGCCTTCATAATGGACGGAGGTAATGAGAACATCCAGCCCGGACGGAATGAATCCGGAAAGGTCTTTCAGCGCCTCCAGAGCCGTAACGCCGGAGGTTCCGCTATCCAGGCCATACATTTTCCGGTCGTCCGCAAGCTTTGTCCGCAACTGCTGAACCGGATCTGCCATGATCGCGGCAGACGGATAATGTTTTTTAAAAATGATGCTGATTTGTTTTTTCAAATCGGCGGCCCGGGACGCCTGCCACTGATAAGACAGAAAAATATCTGCGGCAGCCAGAAGCACAAGAATACCGGCGATCATCCCTCCCCGAATCAATAATTTTTTAAAACTGCCGGAAACCGATCGATATGCAAATTCCCCCTGTCTGAAATTAAACGATTTGCGTGAAAGGAAAGCTCTCTTTACTGAAGCCAACGCCGTATTCATTACTGGTGATACATAACGCTCTCTAATCTTTTCCTCCATCTGCATCTGTCCGGATGAGCCCAAATCCAGATCACTCACCGGAATTCCGATTTGCCTTATCAATTCCTCCCGGAGCGGTGAAAAAAGCGAACCGCCCCCGGTAAGCAAAATCCTATCAGGAACGCTTTGGAAAATATCATTGAGCTTCATGTATTCCAATGTGTTGGCAAGCGATAAGCAGAATTTTCGGCAAGCCTCCACCGTCCCCCCGGTTTTTGCCGCATTCGCGTCTGTTATTTTCACTTGCTCCGCATCCTGCAAACTGCAGTGCCGCTCATCGGCCAAAACACGGGTAACGACATCGCCGCCAAAAGAAAAGGAGCGGATCTGAATCAGAGCATTTTTTTCGTAAAATACCGCACAGGTAGAAGAAGCACCAATGTCCAGAATCATTCCACATCCGGTCAGTGATTTCTGTTCCAAAAGCGGTAGCGCCAGAACTGAAGCGGCAATATCGATTACCAGAACACTGCCCAAATGGGTTTCCACGGCCGAAATCACTTGCCGTACTCTGTCTTTTGCACAAACCGCCGTGAGCAGACCTTCATCGGGAAGTTGAACGTAATCAGCAACGACTTCCTCAACCGGCACGGGTAAAAGCGGCTCCAGCTCAAAAAAAAGGGTTTTTTTAATTTTGGCGTCATCGCGAAAAGGAAGCCGAACGTGACGAAACATGACTTGCGAGGGAGAAATAGAAACGACACAGCGAAGATGTTCTGGAAGAAGCGGCAAAAGGGTGTCCGCAATCTTTTTTAACGCAGCATCCAATTCCACATTCTCGTCAAACCGGACGGTCTCGGCAGCAAATATACGGGTAACGGTCCTCCCCCGAAGAGCAGCCAGAACTGCTTTGACCGTGTCGGTCCCAACGTCTAGGCCCAGTATGATTTCAGGCATTAATCCTGCCTCCAACTTAAAATCTGGAAAGGAGCTCTTTGCATAACAACATTGATCCGCTGCTCCATTTTACCGGATATGCCGGTTGCCTGAATCAGGAAAAAATTGCTTTTTGCCACTTCAATCAACTCCGGTTTTATGGTGATTTCCCCCATTCCGGAAACTTTTTTATACCATTCGGCCGAGGACAGATCCGTGCCGCTTTGTTTGCGATATTCATCCATTTTATCCGCCATTTCAACGGAAATATCGGGGGCTAATGCACGCAAAACCATTTTGGGCGCAGTATTGATACTGATGGCTCCTGTGCCGTAAATGGTCAAATATTTCCCCAAACCGGGTTTTTCCGACGTTCCGGAAAATAGTTCAGAGGTGATGCCCTTTATCATAAGCAATTCTTCAATGCAATCCAGCTGCGCGTTTTTCGCTGTATAAGATGGATTGAGTGATGCATAGTAGGAGCTTTCCGCCCCCTTGCCCGTAATCTCTTCATTGTCATCCATCCAGTCGATCATCGCATCTACAATTTCCTCCGCTCTGCTGTCCTCCAGTTTGAATTCCGGCAGTTTGAGCAGTCTAAGCAGAATTTCTTTAATATTCTCATCCACCACACTGCCATTGACAAGCTTGTTGACCGGAATTTTTCCTTTTTCATCATCAATCTTCACAAGAAAATGTCCATGATCAAAATAGTTTTTGGACCGGGCAGAGACAACTTCCGTTTGCGCCCAATCATCACGCAGCGTTTCATAATCTTGTTTTGCGTCCACAAGCAAAGCCGCTGCCGCATAAAATCCCGATTTCGCTATATAATTAAGCTGCAATCCTTCGCTGATGTTAAATGCGGCACTGACATCACTGCGTGATGAACGGTTCAATTCCAGGGAGGCCGCCACCAGAATACTGATGATCAGAATCACCGTGATCAAAGCAACACCGGTCTTTCTACCCAATATATTATTGATTTTATTCATTTTTTCACCGGAAGAAACAACCGGGTATCAAAACGGTGAGGCTTTTGGATATCCCGCATATTGACCAAAAGCAGTGCAATGTGCACTCGCACGGGCGGCTTTCCTTTTTGGCCCTCCGACTGGCCCATGGTGTCCCAGGATGACGATTCCCGGCCACTTTCATCAAAGAAGGTAAACTGTAAAGACTGAATGTCTTCACAAATAATGATGCCGCCGTCGGCATTCTTCTCCGCAGAAGGCCCAGCCTGCAAAACGTCGGAACGCCAAAGCGAAAAAGTGCCATTTTTATTTTCCTTCACGACATAGGAAATGGATGCAGGAGCTCCGGAAAACTCATCCTCGCGAAACGCCAGATGCGCAGCCGACCAGAAAGACAATGAGTGAAATGTATGGCTGCCGATGGTCTTGCTGTCTGATTTCAGAATAAAATCATCTCCATGACGTTGCAGAGAAGATAAGTCCCTGTTCATACGGTCAAGAGTTGTGCGCGCCATGGCATACACCCGGGAATCATCATCCAGATCCCTGATAATGGTCAGCGATCCGCTGTAGGCAGCATAAACCGTTGAAAAAATGATGCTCAAAATGGCGATGGCGATAAGAATCTCCAGAAGCGTAAATCCGCGAGAATGATCACAAGAAAAGGACAGCCTTTCAAACATGAATCATATACCCATCATTTTATAGAGGACCAGACGATAGCTGCTTTCCTTGGAAGATGCTTTATGAAAGACCTTGACCTCAATTCTCTTGAGTTTGGCAATTTGAGTGTCCGTTACCTGAGCTGTCCATGCATATTCGGAATGATCAGGCGAAAAATCACCTTTAGTATTTTCCATGGACAGTGTTTCAGTAGCTTCAAGATCAGCCATTTTCATCTGTGCCAGAAGAACCGCCTTTGTCTTGAAACGCGCTTCGCCGGCCATGGAAAGGCTTTGCGATTGCAACTGGAAAACCGCCAGCAAAGCAATCGCCAGCAAAGCCATGGCAATCATGACCTCCAGAAGCGTAAAACCGGATTTACGGATTGCGGATAGTGAGGAGTGAAGCGTGAATGGTGAATGATCGATAGTGGATGGTGGATGGTGGATGGATATCGCCCATCTCCTCTCGCCCATCGTCTCTCGCCGATCACTCATTGCCCTATTTTGCCGCATCTTTTCCCAATCCGTCCGTTGTCGATATGTCAACGTAACGATTCTGGACAGCTGTCACGCCTAAAAAAGGATTGAAAACCAGGGTCATACGTTCTTCTTCTTCCCGCAGATGAATCACCAGCGGCCGACCAATGCTGTTCTTACCGAAGGTAACTTTCACCACCCCATCCTTTACCTTTTCGTTTTTCTCGTTGACAATGTCGGCAATCGTCACACCTTCGGGCAACTTTTTTGCATTTTTCCGAAGATGATCAATCTTTTCCGGCGTCATCCCTGTTTCTGTCACATAGTAGCTTGAACCGGGAATATCCAGATGGAGAATGTAATCCACCTGATTTTGCATTGCTTCCGTACGCAGACTTCTCTCCAGACCGATAAGCTGACGGGAAGCCTTCTTCAGGGTATTGACGGTTAAAGCATCCCTTGTGGTTGGCGCAGCCAGCCCCAGCATCACACCAATCAGCGCAATCACCACAATCAGTTCAACCAGCGTGAAACCCTGCTTATTCAACTTCCCAATTATGGATATCTTTATTGGCGCCGTCTCCGCCCGGTTCACCATCCGCCCCCTGACTGGTCAAATCAAAATCTCCGTGGCTGCCCGGACTGACATACAAAAATTCATTGCCCCAGGGATCCTTGGGTACCTTGCCTTTTTCCAGATACCCCCCCTGCCGCCAGTTTCTGGGCACATTGCCGACGGTAGGAGCTTCCACCAACGCTTTGAGTCCCTGTTCTGTTGTCGGATAGACGCTATTGTCCAACTTGTAGAGTTTCAGAGCCGATTCCATGCTCTCCATCTGCATTTTCGCCTTGGCCTGACGCGCTTCATCGGGACGCCCCATTACACGGGGAATGATCAATCCGGCCAATACGCCCAGAATGATAATTACCACCATCAACTCAATAAGCGTAAACCCCCCTTGTCGTTTTTTCACTTCTTTCCATTTTTTCATGAATAACCCCTTTATACGATTATCTGACCAATTGATTCATTTCAAAGATCGGCAATAGAATCGAAACCACAATAAAGCCTACAGCCAATCCCATCACCAGAATCATCAACGGTTCCAAAAGAGACGTCATGATCATCACGTCGGATTGCGCTTCCGTTTCGTAGGCTATAGCAATACGATTGAGCATTTTTTCCAGCGCCCCGCTTTGCTCTCCGACAGCAATCATCTCCGTCACCATGGGCGGAAACAGACCACTAGCCGCCAGAGGTGAGGCAAGACTTTGCCCCTCTTCAACATCTTTCGCCGCCCTGGCAATGGTTTCGCCAATATAAACATTATTGACCACATTGCGGACGATCTCCATGGCCGCCAAAAGGGGAACTCCGCTTTGCAAAAGCGTCGCCAGTGTGCGCGAAAACCGGGCAATGGCGATTTTAAGGTTTACTGCTCCCCAAACAGGCGCTTTCAGCCGGACGCCATCCCAAAAACGGTGGCCTGCCTCAGTTCCTGCCGTAAGATATTTGAACATAGCGATTCCAGCAATCATCAGAAGAAAAATCAGCCACCAGAAAGATTTCAGAAAATTGCTGACAGCAATGAGCACAACCGTAATCAACGGCAAAGTTTGCTCCATATCTGCAAAAATCCCGGTAATCTTGGGAACGACAAAGGTCATCAGTAAAATAATCACCAAAGAACCCACAAGCAGCATGATGAACGGATAAGCCAGAGCCGAACGAATTTTACTGAGAAGTTCCTGCTGGTTCTCACTGAAATCAGCCAAACGTTCCAAAACCAGGTTTATCGTTCCGGACGCCTCTCCAGCCTTGATCATATTGATATAAAAAGGGGGGAAAATGCGTGGAAAATTTTCCATACTGGCAGTCAAGCTTTTGCCCTCATTCAGATCGGCTCGAATTTGCGCAAGAATTTTCTGCAAGAGGGGATTTTTCGTCTGAGCCAGCAAAACAGAAAAAGACGGCACCAGAGGAATGCCAGCCCCCAGCAGAGTGGAAAGCTGGCGGGTAAAAATCGACACTTCCTTGGCGGAAACCTTTTGAAAAAAACTGATTTCGAGTGCGCCGGCCATGGCAGAGCTTTTCTTTTCCCTGGCCTGGGCAATCCGAACAGGATAAATCCCTTCATCCCGAAGTTGCTGTCTGGCCGCCGCAACACCGGATGCATCCACAAAACCTTTTCGTTCGTGCCCTTTTTCGTCTAAAGCCACGTATTCATAAACACTCATCCAACCCGCTCTCCGTCGTATATAAAAAAACCATTAGATTCATATATCAGAAGCGTTTAGCATACTTTTTACAATCCTTCAAATAGCATATCTTTTCTTCTTTCCTGTGCATCGGCAATAATTTTATCGAAAAGCGATTGAAAACCTATTGACAGGCTCGAAAGTTCTTTTTATACTTCCGCCACCGAACATTCTTCAGGTTCGAACCATCACAAAAAGGAGCAAGCACATGGAAATTGTTGTTGCACAAGATACAGACATATCCGTCTTTGAGATTCGGGGCAGACTGGACGCCGTATCCGTCCCGCAGCTGGAGGAGAAACTCAACTCTTGGTTTGAAAATCCGGGAACAAAGCTGATTTTTGATTTAGACGGACTTGATTACATCAGTAGCGCCGGTTTGAGAATATTTCTCACGACAGCCAAAAAAATGAAGGCGCGAGACGGAAAGCTTTGCATGGCCAGACTGCGTGAAAACGTTAAGGACGTGTTCACGATTTCAGGATTTATCGCCCTGATTCCCGCGTGCGATACACTGGAAGCAGCAAAAACCGCCGTGCAGTAGAGGGCTATCTTACAATCTGCACGAGGGTCGATTCTACGAAGACAGAATCATCGATCGACATATCTGCAAAGAGGGTGAGTTTAAGTCAATCAGGCAAAACTCATCCGCTGGTCGGGCAGCTGGAGAAGTAATTAATGAAAATAGCAATTTTGACCGGCGGTGGTGACTGTCCGGGACTGAACGGCGCCATTAAATGGGTAACCAAAACGGCTCTTGACCCCCGCCTTGAAGAAAGGCGTTCCATAAAGTTCGATGTTCTCGGCATCAAGGACGGATGGAAAGGTCTTGTTGAGGTTGATCCTCAAAATCAGGATAGTCTAGCTCATCATACATTAAGACTGGATGAAGAGCTTGTACGCACTTGGGACCGCTTTGGCGGAACCAACCTGGGAACGTCCCGAACCAACCCGTTCAATCCTAAAAATGACCGATCAGACAAAATGATTGATAATATTAAACAACTTGGCATTGATGTCGTTGTGGCCATCGGAGGCGAAGACACCCTCGGCGTGGCGGCCAAACTCTACCGGCGCGGCATTAAAACCATCGGCATTCCCAAAACCATCGACGGAGATCTGGTAGGTACAGATTATTCACTTGGCTTTGACTCGGCAGTCAATATCATTATGGAGGAAATTGATCGCCTCCGAACAACCGCTGGCTCCCACAATCGGATCTTTGTAGTGGAAACCATGGGCCGGCACGCGGGATGGCTCGCCCTGCAAGGCGGTGAATGCAGCGGCGCATACATCATTCTGATTCCTGAACATCCTTTTGACATGGACCGTGTTTGCTCCCTGCTCGAAGAACGTCGCGGCCGTGAGGTACAGTACAGCATTATTGCGGTATCCGAAGGCGCGGTCATGACCTCATGCGAGGAATTTTGCAAGGATGAAAAACTGGATCAGTTCGGCCACCGGTCACTCGGAGGAATCGCTGCATTTATCGCCCAGGAAATTGAGCGGAAAACAGGATTGGAAACCCGCCATGTCGTTTTAAGCCATTTACAGCGAGGCGGGGCACCTTCTGCCAGGGATCGTTTGATGGCGCGCTGGTTTGGCATTGCCGCCGTGGATATGATCGTAAATGAAGACTTCGGTCGAATGGTCAGTTATCGCCACGGTGAAATTACATCTGTCCCAATGAAAGACGTCACAAATCAACTCCACTTGGTTGACGTGGCCAAATATTATGACACCGAACGGTATAACGGAAAACGCTCAATTCTCTAATGGTATCCAATGAAGTGAGATGAAATCAGCGTCCTCTTCTGTTATTACCGCCAATCCAGCCGGTTCAGAAAAACCGAAGATTCTTGCTGCACTTCACGGGAAATATCTCCTCGGACAATCCCATGCAGATGGAAAGAAATCTCTCGGTATTTCTTCTGGGTAGAAGAAATCCGGGAATAGATCTTTCTGCCGCTTTCCGGAGCCACCTTGGGATCACGATCAGCCTGAATAATCAGAGCAGGCATCGTAAGAGTCTTTAAGGCTCTGGATACTTTTCTCATCATCGCCTTGACCTGAACAATACTCCGGACAGGACATCGCAAATAGTTAATGTGCGGATTGTCCGGATCATTAGCGACAAAATCCCTGCGCAAGCGCCTGATTCCCAAAGCTCGAAGAATGACATTCCACCGGTCCAGAGATTCTGCAAAAACAGAAGAAGAGCTTTCAAACTTGTAGGGTGCGCTAACCGAAATCACAGCCATAAAATCATGCGGCCTGGTAACAGCTGAATACAAAGCAAGCCCGCCCCCCGTAGAAAAACCAGCCACAACGATCTGATCACAACATTTTTTTAAAATTCTATAACCTCTGTTGACAGAATTCACCCAATCCTCATAGCTGCGCGTCGCCAGATCCAGCGCAGACGTTCCATGTCCCGCAAGCCTTGGCGCATAAACACTATAGCCCTCTGCATGAAGGGCCTCCGCCCACTCGCGAACTTCTTCCGGCGCGGCCAAAAGGCCATGGATCAAAAGTATGCCGCGGGTCGTTCCGAAATGATGCAACAGATAGGGTTCTCCGATAGAACGGGGCTTGCTTTCCCCTTCGAGGTAATACTGATGATAATCGTTTTTATAAAGCCGAGACTCTTCCTGCAGAAGACGCTGACACTCGCTGGATATACCCATCATTGAAGATGCTATAGTTTAGAGGAAATGATATGGTTAATAAAAACTCTACTACCTTTACCTTTACACAATGGCTTTTTCGACATACACAATATAAATCATTGCATAATGAAGAACGCCACCGATCAGAACCATAATATGAAATAGTTCATGAAAACCAAATATTCCGGGCAATAGTCTTGGCCTTTTGGTTGCATAGATAATTCCCCCCAAAGTAAAAAAAACCCCACCGGCAAACAACAAAAACCCCTGAACAAAAGTCATGTAAGACAGAATCTGCTTGATGGGAATAATCGCGAGTGCACCCATAATAAAATAAATCAACGCATAAAGCGCCCGGGGCGCTCTGGGAAAGAAAAGTTGAGAAATCAGACCAAATCCCACAAGTCCCCATTGGATGGCGATCATGCACCAACGCCAGTACCCATCGAGAAACATATAACAAACTGGAGTATAAGTTCCCGCAATCATACAAAATATTGCAAAACGATCCATTTTACGCCAGAAGGAGAGTTCATTTTCCTCTTTTTTGAAGGCATGATAAAGAGAACTGGCTAAAAAAAGGAATACAACGGATATGCCGTAGATGAGAGACGTCACTAAGGCCGCTGATGAATAACAGGCCACCAGTGCAAGAAAAACCGTGCCGATAATTGCAGCAACAACACCCGAGAGATGTGAATAAAAATTAAATGATTCCTGTGTCTTGATGGCCATACTGTTTTCCTCCGTTCTTACCTGTACATGTATTGATGTCAAAATCAAGACATATTATTCAGACACCGGAAATCTTTTGCGATTGACATTCGCCGCACATGTTTTTATAGTCCAACCCGTCATCGATTATTTCAACACATATCTACAAAGGAGAACCCACACATGAACACTCCGTTGATCATTGCAATATCTCAAGGAAAGGAAATTGTTCTTCTGCCCAATATGGCCAACCGTCATGGTCTGATAACGGGCGCCACCGGCACGGGAAAAACGGTGACTTTGCAAAAGCTAGCCGAATCATTCGCCTACATCGGCGTCCCGGTATTTATGGCCGATGTCAAGGGAGACCTCTCCGGCGTAGGTGCTGCAGGCGTCGCATCGGAAAAAATGCTCAAACGTCTGGAATCCATGGGCATTCATGATTTTCAGCCGCGAGCCAATACAGCCGTTTTCTGGGATGTTTTCGGCGAATCCGGCCATCCTGTGCGAGCCACCATTTCCGACATGGGGCCTCTTTTGCTATCCCGACTTCTGAATCTCAACGAAACTCAGTCAGGTGTAATGACCCTCGTCTTTAAAATCGCTGATGACAACGGTCTGCTGTTACTGGACTTGAAAGACCTGCGCGCCATTCTTCAGTTTGTTGGCGACAACGCCAAGCAGTTCACTACAGAATACGGTAATATTTCTGCGGCTTCCATTGGTGCAATTCAACGTGGTCTTCTGCATATCGAACAACAGGGCGGCGACAAGTTCTTTGGCGAGCCAATGCTGAATATGGACGACCTGATACAGACTGACGCGAATGGACGAGGAGTAATTAATGTTCTTGCCGCTGATAAACTTTATAACAATCCCAAACTCTACTCCACTTTCCTTTTATGGATGATGTCAGAACTTTTCGAGCATCTTCCTGAAATTGGAGATTCAGAAAAACCAAAACTCGTCTTTTTCTTCGACGAAGCGCACCTGCTATTCACTGATGCGCCGAAAGCTCTTCTGGAAAAAATCGAACAGGTAGTTCGCCTGATCCGATCCAAAGGCATAGGCGTCTATTTCGTCACACAAAATCCGCTGGATATTCCGGAAACCGTTCTGGCCCAATTGGGAAATCGCGTTCAGCACGCCCTTCGCGCCTTCACTCCCAGGGATCAGAAAGCAGTCAAAACTGCGGCGGAAACCATGCGTCCCAATCCTGCCTTCCAAACGGTCGATGTCATTACGGAACTGGGCGTGGGCGAAGCGCTGATTTCTTTTCTGGATGAAAAAGGACGTCCGAATCCAGTGGAACGTTCATTTGTCATCGCACCTGGCTCTCGACTTGGTGTATTGAGCAAAGAAGAACGAGCGGAAGCCATTCAACATTCCGCAATCTTTGGACATTATGAAAAAGTCCTGGATCGCGAATCCGCATATGAAAAATTACGTAAAACTGTTCAGAACGAGCCGGCATCAACGGTCAGTCAACCAACAAAACCGACGACAGACACATTGAAAGCAACAGAAAGCGGCAGTGGAATTACTGGGGCCGTCAGTGATCTCCTTTTTGGAAAAACAGGACCACGTGGCGGGAAAACCGACGGATTGGTTCAGACATCTGTAAAGAGCCTGGCCCGGACCATTGGCTCATCCGTTGGACGCCAGATTGTTCGCGGCATTCTGGGGTCTCTGCTGGGGGGAAAGAAATAGAGATCGGGTGACGCTATTGAAGAATTCTCCTTGAAAATACGCTTAATCAAACGGCAGCGGCTGCTGAATAAGCTTTGCAAAACAGCGACGACAAGGAACTTTCCGGTAAGATCGCTCTTCACAAGCGTCCAGATCGATAAAGTAACCAAACTTTTCACACCACACATGTTTCCGGATATTTTTCTGTTCCGGAAACGGATGATCCATCATCCCGCCATTTTGACATGTTTTTTTCTTCATGAAAAAGTCACGACACAAAAAATCGATGAAGAAGAACGATCGGAAGCTTCAAAAGAATCCTCAAGCTCCTCCTGCCGGGGCTTGAGGATTCTTCTTTTTGGTTCAGCAAAAAAAGAAAGCATTACTTCTTTCCTGCTTTTTTTTCGGCCGTCGGCTTCTTAAGAGCAGTTTTCGCAACAGACTTTTGGACAACTGTTTTTTTGATGTCCGGCTTTACCGCAACCTTTTCTTTTATCGTCTGTGTCTCTTTTTTCTCCATTGTCTTTTTCTTTGGCTCGGAAACGGCCTTTTTCGGCACCTTGGGACCTTTGTTTTTCATCGGCTCCTCACAACATACCAGTTCCGCCATCGCGCATCCACATTCCTCGTCAACGATCAATGTAAGTCCGCATACTTCACAGTTGAGAACATCTCCAGGTTTTACTTTTGACATTTTCATTCCCTCCAAATGATTTCTTAATGATTTCAACTACCGCCACCTGTAGAAGACATTACTATCCTAATTCAAAACTTTTTTTCTTTCAAGTCTTGTTTGGATTTTTCATTTTATCTTTACGCATTCAGCAAATTCCGCTAGACTGACAACAAAAACTGTGAATGGTCAAAAACACTAAACAAGGACATCTTGACTTTGCACGGCGCTTTGGTATGATTTTTGACCGGAGGAATAACCTATCATGAATCAAAAAATTAAAACAATTTTGCAGATCACACCCCTCAAAATTACCATTTTTCTCATTATGACAGCGCTAGTGCTCTTTTTGTTCGACTTTCAGGTCTTACGGATGGTCGAATTAAAATCATTGGATTTCCGGATTGTTTCACGAGGCCATCTTACGCCGGGCAATGAAACGGTCATCGCCGTCATTGATGAAAAAAGTGTATCTGAATTAGGAAGATGGCCCTGGCCCCGAACAACCATTGCCAAGATGATCAATGCTTTAAAAGCCGGAGGCGCCAAAGCGGTCGGTTTCGATATTATCTTTTCAGAGCCGGACATCAATACCAACCTGAAAACCATTGACGAACTTGCGGCGGAAATGAAAAAAAACAAAATCTCCGATCCTGAAGTCAACGCCATGCTGAAGCAAAAAAGAGAAGTTGCAGACACGGATGCCATTCTGTCTGACACCATTCAAAAAGCTGGCAATATTACACTGGGATATTTCTTCCACATCGCCATTAAAGGGAATGAAAAGGAGCTTGAGCACATTACGCCCGAAATCATTGCAGAAAATGCAAAACGGATCGAAAATGCCCGCTACACGATGATCAACTCCACGTCCGACAATCCCAGCGATATTTATCTTCCCCATCCTTTCGCGCCGGAAGCCAATATTCCCATCATCAGCAAGGCCGCCCGAAACAGTGGTTATTTTAATATGCTTCCAGACCGAGACGGCGCGTATCGCTGGACGCCTCTGGTCATGGCTTTTGACAATAATTATTACTCTTCACTGGCTGTTTCGCTGCTGCAGGCTTATCTGGATTTTCCACCCCTGTCTTTGCACCTGGAGCCTTATGGAGCAAAAGCCATCGCTATCGGTGATTATATTGTTCCCACCGATGAATCGGGACAACTCCTAATCAACTATCTGGGTCCCCCCCGCACATTCCCGCACTATTCCATTGCCGATATCGTTTCCGGCAGAATTCCCCCGGAAACTTTTCGTAATAAAATTGTTCTCGTTGGCGCAACGGCCACCGGCATATTCGACCTCCGCGTCACTCCCTTTTCAGCCACCTATCCCGGAGTGGAAATTCATGCCACCGTAATTGATAACATTTTACATAGAAATTTTCTGACTCATTCATCCCTGACTCTCTTTTTTGATATTTGCTCTATCATTATTTTCGGCTTATTAATGGGATTTTTAACCCCCCGTCTACGGCCAGTCACAGGAATGATTGTTTTTGTTTCGCTGATTGTCGTCTTCGTGGCCATCAATTTTTTTGTTTTTTTTCAATTCAACGTCTGGATGAATCTGATTTATCCGTTTTTGACCATGTGTACCATCTATCTGGGCATCACCATTTATCATTACTTCACGGAAGAACGTGAAAAGAAAAAAATCCGGGGTGCATTCCAATACTATCTGACCGCTTCCGTCATCAATGAAATGCTCAAGGATCCGGAAAAGCTGAAACTTGGAGGTGACAAAAAAGATTTATCCGTTCTGTTTTCGGATATCCGCGGTTTCACAACCATGTCTGAAAAAATGACGCCAGAGGCTCTGGTTTCGCTGCTGAACGAGTATCTTACCTCTATGACCAACCAGGTGTTTGTACAGGAAGGCCTGCTGGATAAATACATGGGAGACGCTATTATGGCGGTCTTCGGTGCACCGCTCGATCAACCAGACCATGCACGCAGAGCCTGCCTGACCGCTCTAGCCATGATGCGGGAATTGCGCGTTTTACAGGAAAAGTGGAAAAGGGAAGGAAACCCTGTTTTTGACATCGGCATCGGCATTAACTCCGGGGATATGGTCGTAGGAAACATGGGTTCGCAAATGCGTTTCGATTACACCGTCATGGGCGACATGGTAAATCTCGGATCAAGACTTGAAGGTACCAACAAGGAATACGGCACCAATATCATCATTAGTGAGTTTACCTACGAAGTGGTCAAAGACAGCATGTGCTGCCGTGAACTGGACGGTGTGCGCGTCAAGGGAAAAGTCAAACCTGTTAAAATTTTCGAATTGCTGGGAGAAAGGAAAGACGAAACCCGTTTCAAACCCCTGATTGACTCTTTTTCCAAAGCGCTGACGCTGTACCGGGAAAGCAAATGGGACGAAGCCATTACTGCTTTTCAGCATGTTTTGCAAATCCGGCCCGGCGATTATCCCTCGACCATGTATATTGAACGGTGTAAAAACTTGAAAGAGCATCCGCCGGCACAGCCCTGGGACGGCGTATTTGTGATGACAAAAAAATAATGCTCACACATGCCTCCACATACCGAAGCTGGGTGGAAGTGGATTTGGATCATTTTGCATCCAATCTAGCCGAAATCAAAAGGCTTTTAGGAAATCAAACGGATATTCTGCAGACTGTAAAAGCGGATGCTTACGGCCATGGCGCCATTGAAATCTCCCATGCAGCCCTGCGTGCGGGCGCCCGCATGCTGGGCGTGGCCAACGCAGATGAAGGCGTTCAACTGCGCATCAGCGGCATAGAAGCACCCATTGTTATTCTTGGCCCTTCCACCCTGCCGGAAATCCCCGATATCATCAAATACCACCTGACACCATCCGTTTCTGATACAGGTTTCGCCAACGCTCTGGAATCACAACTGGCCCGCGTTCCGCGCACATCCGCCATCCATGTAGAAGTAGATACCGGCATGGGGCGCGGAGGAACCATGCATAGCGAGTTGCTCGATTTAATCGAACATATTCAAACACTACCTCACATCCAGCTGGAAGGCCTGTTCAGTCACTACGCATCAAGTGAAATGCAAACCTTTTACAATCATCAGCAGTGGCAATTGTTTTCCGCACTTCTTGCAGAACTTCACAAAAGAGGGATCAACATTCCCCTGAAGCACATGGAAAACAGCGGCGCGATTTTGAATTATCCGGAGCTAAAGCTGGAAATGGCACGCCCCGGCATCATGACCTACGGCATATATCCTTCAGAAGAAACCAGAGCCAAAGCAGTACTCAAACCGGTCATGTCCTTTAAAACCACCATCGTTTTACTCAAGGAATTCCCCCAAGGATACGGCATCGGATACAACCGCACCTATGTCACACGAGACAAAACCAACGTAGCAACAATTCCGGTAGGTTACGGCGACGGCTATCCGTTCATTCTCTCCAACACCGGTGAAGCGCTGATCCGCGGCATACGTGCGCCGATTATTGGACGCGTATCTATGGACATGTGTACTCTGGACGTAACCCACATCCCGGACTGCGCGGTGGGTGATGAAGTGGTTTTGCTGGGCAAACAGGGAAACGAATATATCAGCGCCAATGAAATCGCCGGCAAGGCACGCACCATTAGCTATGAGATTCTCTGTGCCCTGGGAAAACGTGCGCCCCGTGTCTTCTTGCATAAAGGAAAAACCGACGCGGTGGAGCCCAGACTCCGCCGGATTTATCTGCCCGGTGAGGAAAAATCCATTGGCCGCATTGACAGCATCATCCGCCATTGTTTTCAGGCCCGTGCCAGAAGCGAAGAACTCGGCAACGCCATCTACTACGAAATGTTTGAAACACTGTTCGGCAAAAAAAACCGGCAGCTCGAACTTCGTTCATGCTTCAGATACGACATTGCCATTGCACCATTGCCAAAAGCCGATGAACAAAGAAACTACAACGATTCCTATTTTAAATTGAAAACCCATGTTGAATACAAAAAGACGATTCGCCGTAATCTTTTTATGATCGGCTGTGCGTCCGATCAGGCACAGCTGGCGGCATTAATTGAAGATGAACATTGCGAGTATCGATGGATTCTTGGCGGCGGAGAAGACATCCTCTCTGAACGGGATTTCACCGTGGAAACCATGCGCATCGACGGCGAACCCATTCCAATTATCGAAACCAAGAAAACTCACAGGGGTTACGAAATCTGGTGCGGCAGCAACCAGCTTCAATCCAAAATGAATCAGGAAGTGAAAATCGAACTCGATATTCTTACCATGAAAGCCAAACAAAACAGAACCTTCCCTGTATATTTGCTTTATCCGACACGAGGCTTGGAAATCAACTTCGGCTATGAAGACGCACATCTGAAAAATGTCCGGGTCGAAAGCTTTTTTTCCGGACGAAATCCGCAAGCCATCATCACCGCCAAAAAAGACAGATCGATCAACATTAGGATTTCCGGAACGGAATGGATATTTCCGACCAGCGGTGTAATTTTCTTTTGGGACATTTAGCGTCTATTGTAGCAAAATTTCGTAATCACAAAAGAATATTTATTTCTTCATCAACTTTTCAGAAAGATTTGCCAGCCCGCCCAAAGCGACCCGGGAATCAGATCCAGCGCACCAGACGCCTCGGCAACCGGTGTGAATCCGCAGGCGTCACAATTGATCCTGCCTCTTGTCTTCACATAACATCCCTGACTGACGGTCCCGTCCGGATCCACGTTGATCAGCACGTCATCATGACAACGCCAGCGATTTTCTGCCATAGCCCTCAAACATCGTTGAGAATTCAGAATCGGCAAACCCCTTCTTTTCAGCGAAATCAGTTTCGCGATAGCGGTACGGCGCTCATCTGGCAAAAGTGCGATATTTTCCTCACCCTGACCATAGGGATAAAAGAACTGGACGGTCATCCCCTTTACGGACGGAATACTTTTTACCCATAGCGCCAAACTTTCCACTCCGCGCCAGTTGCGGCGGTTCAATGTGCAGTGAATAAAAACCCGCGGGTGACCGGTGTCCTTCAAATTGGCATAAATAAGATCAAAGGAATTGGATCTGAGTTCATCATGCACCTCTTTCAGCCCATCCAGACTAACCCAAAGTACATCGGCGGGAATATCCAAGGGAAAAGTTCCATTGGTGGTTACTGCCACGCGTAGAAATCGCTCCCGGGCATACCGGACCAGATCATGAAAGCGGCGCTCTTGATCACGCCATAAAAGTGGCTCACCACCCTCAAAAACAATCATCCGAACCCCCAAAGACCGAAGGAACTCCATGGCCGTACAGGCCTTTTCCCAAGAAAGATCATTTTTTTTATAATCCGGTTGCCGGTGAAAAGGACAGGCAAGGCAGGACAAATTACAGCGGTAGGTAACCTTAAAGCTTGCCAGAAGAGGAACACTCTGACCCATCACTTTCCTCATCCAGAAAAAACGAGTCAAATCCAAAGGCCAGGGAAGACGAGCGATTTTCATATTTTATCCGGATTCATATCATCATTTCCAGAAAAGCACCAATTCTTGTGACAATCGGTCCGGTTAAGGCGGGAAAACAGGCATCAATAAAAAAAGTAGGATTTCATGACCTTGTCGGCAATGGCATTATTTTACGAAAACATTGATTTCCATGCTGAATTCACTCTCCAGGCCGCTACGGTTGACGGCCGTCACTGCATAGATTTTACTTTTTCCCGGATTAACAGATGGATCAGAATACTCAGCCTTTTGCACTTGAGCGATTTTCCCCATCCCTGTAAATGTTTTTTCGTAAACAACATAATGAGAAATATCCGTTTCATGACTAGGCAGCCAAGACAAAATCACCTTCCCGGATTCATATTTTCCCTGCACATTTTCAGGACGCTTTGGTTTTGCCTTCGTTGTCGCCAAGGCTGTCGCCTGCTTGCTCTGCGCATCGACTTTATTATAAGCCGTCAACATGTAATAATAGGTCCTTCCATCTTCCAACGGATCAAATCCCCTGGAATCGTCCAGATAACGGCCGTTCTCACGGCCGCTGATTTTTTTAAGCAACTGATACTGCCCCTCTTTACTTAGCGACCAGTAGAGATAATATCCCAACACTTCTTCGTGTTTGGCCGCCTCCCAGGTCAATTCAACTTTTTTGACCAATCCGCTGCTGGCAGAAAAGTTTTGGGGTTGAGGGGGAATATCTCTGGTAATGGCTTCCGCAACCGGGGACGGGCCGGTTTCCACACCCAGATCATCTTCTATCGTTACGAAATAATAGTATTTTACATGGTCCAGCAAATCCTGAACATCTGAATACTGGCAACGGGGATCTTCAGTCGTTTTTATTCTGGCAATACGCACAAATCCATCATTATTTTTCATGCTGCGATAAATGTTATACGCAGCGGCAAACGGGGATTGCACTCCAGTCCAATTCAAGATGACTTCGCGAATC
>DAOLNX010000042.1:0-26323 GCA_035416785.1 Smithellaceae bacterium
AGGAAAAATCACGACATCAGCATGTTGCAACTCGGCCGCCACCAGAGCGTTGGCCGTGATTTCGCCGGCCCGGTAAACAATATCTTTCGCCGTTTCAACAGAGGCATCTTCCGGCAGTTTACGATCCACTCCAACCGCAATCACCACATCCGCACCTGCGTCCCGAACCGCATGGACCGGCACCAGACTGGTCACGCCACCGTCGGATAAAAGCCATTTCCCATGCCGGACGGGTTCCACCGCTCCGGGAACGGAACTGCTGGCCAAAACCGCCTGTCGGAGCGGTCCTTCACTGAAAATAACCGGCTTGCCGGTAAGCAGGTCCGTGGAAACAGCATAAAAGGGAATGCGCGTCTGCCGAATATCGACATCCGGCAGAAGATAATTGATCAGGATCTGGAAATCTTCAATGGGCAAAATGGCGGGGCCAAACAGAGCCCGAATCATAAAATATTGATTTTGGACAAAGATTTTAGCCTTTTCCATAAAACTTTTCTTTTGCGGCGAAAAAGACCGGCCGATGGACTTAATAGCCGAATCCGCAAATTCCGAACTCTGGAGATAAGCATCCACTTTTGCCGTGATGTCTCGAGTGGTCATCCCCGCTGCATACGCGCCACCGATCAAAGCCCCCGCACTCGTTCCTGCGATCAGATCAACAGCGATTCCTTCCTGCTCCAGAACCTTGAGAACGCCGATATGCGCCAGGCCACGAACTCCTCCCCCTCCCAGGGCAAGACCGACTTTTTTTCCGCTCCATTTCATATTGCATTTTCTCCCGTCTCGTTTCCGCCGGATCTTTGAAAAATCTGTACCAGTGCGACCAATGGATGTCAACCTGTCATCCTCTTGCGCCATCCTGCCAGAAGCGCCAAAAAGCCTGATTTCCGCCCTGAAACAATCAGGAGCAAAAATCAGGCTTTTCATATTTTGATTCAGCAGCACCTTGCCAAACCGGCTGCGCTGCAAATCGAAGAAATGCTATTTGTAATATCCAGAAACCGCTACGACATTTCCGACCCGCTCGTAATAAGCGGATTTCGCTTCCACTTTTTTGGTCTTGGGATCGGACCATGAATAATCAACGCTTCCCTTGCCACTCTTGGCAGCTCCGTCAACGAGCTCTTTGACAAAAGCTTTTCCATTGGCGTCTTTCAGGGTCAGCCAGGATTTGCCGACCATGCCCGGTGCGTGGGGATGGACTTTCACGGTGGCATTATCCATGGTGGCGACATAGACATATAAATCTTTGACAACAAACGGTCCATTTTTGTCCTGCAGCTTCGGATACGCCTTCTCACCTTCAGCCTTGATCAAAGCGACCGCCTTGTCCAGCAGGGCTTTGGCTTCCTTGGCGCTTCCTCTTTCCTGGGCAAAAGAAAAAGAAGCCATCAAAACCATCGACAAAACGACTACTACAACCACTTTCAATTTCCTCATACAACAAACCCTCCTTTTTTTAATTGGAACTGAAAAAAACAAACTTAAAGAT
Organism: Smithellaceae bacterium; assembly: GCA_035416785.1. Lineage (GTDB taxonomy): Bacteria > Desulfobacterota > Syntrophia > Syntrophales > Smithellaceae > UBA8904. Next base: position 1,493 of record DAOLNX010000042.1, read on the forward strand.
CCTCCTGACAACCTTCTTACCATAACCTCTTGATCTAACTAATTATTCTGGAAAAACAAGTTTTCTAATTCCGCAAAGGCTCACCGTTTGCCTCAAGGCGCCTCGAGAAGCGCCCGGCTCTTCTGTGATGGTTTCCTGCTGGTTTGCTCCAACCTGTCTTCGGATTCAGTCTTGAACATGGACATGATATCCGTCAGCGCTTCCGCATTGCCTGCATTTTGCTGGGTGGTATTGCTGATATCCGCAATGGCCCGGTTGATCTGCTCGATACCCTGCGACTGCTCCTTGGAAGCGACCGCAATCTCCGCCATCAAGGAGGCGACTTTGTCGGAACTGGAAGTGACATCGTTGAAAACCGCGCTGGTGGTCTCTACATAAGTTTCGCCTCCTTTGACTTTTTGGACGATGTTGTCGATCATTTGAGAGGAATCTCTTGCAGAGTCTTTGGCGCGGACGGCCAGATTTCGAACCTCGTCTGCCACCACGGCAAAACCTGCGCCCGCTTCTCCCGCGCGTGCGGCTTCCACGGAAGCGTTCAGGGCCAGAAGATTGGTCTGAAAGGCGATTTCATCAATGCTTTTGACGATTCTTTGCGTTTGCTCGCTGGCCTGCGTAATCGCTTTCATGGAAGCGGTAAGACCTTCCATGGATGCATTGGCTTTCTGGATCGCCGCCTTGGCGGAGGTCATGAGCTTGTCGGCTTCCGTGGTATTATCAGCATTTTGCCTGGTCATCGAAGAAATTTCATCAAGCGAAGCAGAGGTTTGTTCAATGGCAGCCGCCTGCCCTGCCGCGGAATCCTTCAGATCATGTGAAACTTTCAGGGCATGACCCACCGCTTCCGACATCTTGTTGCGCATGATGTTGGCGCATTCAATCATGACGCCGATTTCATCCTTGGATTCCATGTGAATTCCCTGAGTAAGATCTCCCTCGGCATAACGGCGCAATGCAGCCTTGGTTTCCAGAACCGGCCGGACAATCATTCGCGTGATGAAGATGCTCGCCATAAAGGAAATGACAATGGCTGCCAGTAAAAGAACCGCAAATATCGCCATCAAGGCCGTCGCCCGCCGTTTTGAGGATTGATAATGCTCTTCGCTTAAACGGTTCTCATAAGTATTCAAAGCCCGCAGGCTTTTGTCCAACTCTTCAAACTTCTGTTCCGCCATGACAAAGGTAATGCTGGCGGTACTGGCGTCCACGGCGGCGATTTCCAGCGTATTGACAGCCCGATCCTGAAATTCCATCAAATTGTCGTATGCGGATTTATACAGTTTCCTCTCTTCGGAAGTGAGGCCCGGAGAATCCAGAATTTGCTTGGTAAACGTAATAGTATCAACAATTTGACCTTTCGTCTTCTTGGCCAGGTCATCAATGCGCTGCTTATCGTAATTGGCGGCAATCCAGTTCATTAATTTGTATAAATCCGCCTGGATGGTGGCCATGTCCGTCAGAATCTTGGAACTCGCCTGATACCCCTTGAATCGCTTATTGTAAATGTCATCAATCGAATTCGTCTGGGAAGACATCCCCACAAAAGTTCCCATCGCCAGAAGAATTAAAAAAAACAAAACAATCATGGGAGCCACAAGAATTTTGTTGCCCAATTTTAAGTCACTGAGAATACTGTGCATAAAGGCATCCCTTTCCTGAAATTGAAATGTATTGATTACCTATTTTTAAACAAAAACGGCCAACTGAAAAAATCGACCGTCGCATGTACTTTCCTACACATTTCTGATGATTTATCAAGTTAAATTTTTTTTAACTTTGATTCTATTATAGGTTCACGCTGGTATTATGTCAACAGTTTTAAAAACAGTGTGGCCAAGGTCAGATAGGAAAAAAAACCAAAAGCATCGGTAAAGGCCGTTAATAAAATATTAGACCCCAGAGCCGGATCCAGATTCAGTCGCTTCAGTGCAAGCGGAATCAGAACCCCGACCATCGTTCCCATGAAAACACTGATAATCATGGCCAGGCCAATCACTAAGCCTAAAACGGGAATTCCCTTCCAGAAGTAGGCGATTCCGGCGATGACCAAGCCCACGGCGATGCCGTTTGTTATACCCACGGCAATCTGCCGGTAGAGAACCCGTCTGGCGTTTTCAAAGGTTATTTCTCCCAAGGCGATGCCGCGAATGATCAGTGCCAGCGTCTGTCCTCCCGCATTGCCTCCCAGTCCGGCAATGACAGGCATGAAAAAGACCAGCGCGACCATCAATTTGATTGTATCCTCGAAAAAACCGATGACCAGCACGGATGTCAAGGCTGTCAAAAGATTCAGATAAAGCCAGGGAAGACGCTTTCTGACGGATTCAGCTGTCTTGTTGAAAATGGTGTCATCCTGGCCCAGGCCGGCGATGCGGTACATATCTTCGGAGGTTTCTTCCTGAATGGCGTCCACCACGTCGTCAATCGTAATGCGACCCAGCAAATGCTGCTCATGGTCCACCACGCCGATGGACACCAGATCGTACTTTTTAAAAAGACGCGCTACTTCTTCCTGATCCATCTGGGCGGGAACGCTGGGAATGTCTTCGTCGATCACATCCAGAATCGGTGTGAAGCGCTTTGTGGTGATCAGTCGCTGCAAAGGAACCGTGCCGACTAATTTGCCCTGTTCATCCACTACAAAGATATTGTGGATATTTTCCATTTCGTTTTTGGCATCCCCGACGGCCTGAAAGGCATCGTTGATGGTGGCCTGTTTCTTTACAGAAACCAGCTCCGACTGCATGATACCGCCGGCGGTATCCTCCCGGTATTTTAAAAGCTCCTGAACTTCCTGGGATTCTTCCGGTTCGATGGCATCTAAAACGGCCTTGGCCTGGTCATCGGAAAGCTCGGCGATAATGTCCGCCTTATCGTCCGACTCCATTTCTTCGATGATATCGGTGAGTTGTTCATTAGACAAATCTTCAATGAGCTGTTCACGGGAGGTGTCCGAAAGCTCCAGAATCACGTCGGAGGCTTTTTCAACATCAAGCAGCGAGAAAAGATGCAGACGGTCTTCTTCATTCAGATCATCAATCAAATCGGCGATATCCGCGGCATGGAGATCGGCGAACAGATCAATAATATCAAATTCCCGGTTATGACTGATCAGATCCTTGAGGGTTTCTAAAGCGGTCGGCTCTTTTTTCTTAACCTTTTTCATAGGTTTGCCTGATCAAAGACTGATGGAAAACGATCTGATTTTTTAAGTGATCCCGCAGGAAACGCTTTGGTTGCCTGTCTCTGCCGTCGGTTGAAAAATGCTGTCCAGACGGTGCATCCATATAAGTAAGTTCCCTTACTCTGTCAATGCTTTTTCACGAAAAAAAGACTCAAGGAAAATCACGGCAAAGCGCATGGGCGGCTTGGTCAGGACAAAGAAATCGGAGACCGAATTTCTCCCAAAGAATCCCCTTCATACAGTACTTTTTCCAGAAAAAGACCGGAAGGCGGCGCGGTATGACGGGCAGGAATGTCGGAGTAATCATCAAGCATCTTCTCCAAATCTCTGGCCGAAACCGTTCCGCGTCCAGCTTCGACCATCATCCCCACAATACGTCGCGCCATTTTCCAGAGAAAGTGAGACCCGACCAAGCGGATAATGATCATATGATCAAATTCCGCCAGCTGGGTCTGTTGAAGATCAACCTGTGTGGATTTATCCTTGTCCATTCTCTTGTCGGCGAAAGATGCAAAATCATGAAATCCCTGGAAAACAGCCAGTGCCTGACGCATTTTGCCGATATGCAGTTTGTCTTTGACCCACCAGACGTATTTTTTGCCGAAAGCCGTGCGTCGGTTGGAAATTAGATAAAGATAGCTGCGGCCCACAGCCGAATGGCGGGCGTGAAATCGGGGTGAAGCTTTTTCCACGGATAAAACATTAATGCTGGCAGGAAGCAAATCGTTGAAGCCGATTCGCAAATCATCACAGGAGATTTTGCGGGCGATTTCCAGATGGGCCACCTGTCCCAAGGCATGCACACCGGCATCGGTTCGCCCCGCGCCTTGAATATCTACTGGCAAATTCAGGAATTGCCGTGCCGCATCCATCAGAACCCCTTGAATGCTTCTGGCGTTTTTTTGGGCCTGCCAGCCGCTGAAATTTGTGCCGTCATATTCCAGAATCATTTTATACTTATTCATTTGAACTCTTTTCCAAAACCGGTGGTATCAAGAATATTCATCGCGGCGATATGATCCAGCAAGGAACCCGCATCCGTATCCACATTCCGAAGCTCCTTGCCTGGTTCCAAAGTGGTAATAACCGCCTGACCAATGATTTTCCGCCCTTCGCGCCCTTGCAAATCTTTTGTCCGGACCCCCCAGGCGTTATGAAAAATCAGTGCCCGGCCGTCTTTCTGGCCAATATACAGCATAACATGGCCCTTGCGCCATAGCAGACTTAAATACGGAATGCCTTTGGCAATAATCGTTTTCTCTTTTTCCATCGCAGAAAGACCTTGCAGGTCAACCAAAAAACCGGTCTCTTTAACCTGGTCAGCCGAATGCCGGGGCAGCCAGATGCCGAAAACGGTAAAGAAATCGCGGGTCATGGCAGAACAATCGCGATTGCCGTACAATCCTCCCCACCCATAAGGCTCACCGATCAATTCATTGGCGATCCTGGCCGCGTTCACCCGGTTGAATCGAAGCGGTTTCTCCGCAGCCGCTTCCGCAGACACAAAACCTTTTTGGAGGAGAGCCTGTCCGTTTTTTCCTGCTGTGGCAACCAGCACTTCCATCCGTTCCTCCGTAGCTTCCAGCAACGGAAAAATATGTCCCAGCGACGCCCGGGCCAGAAACCGGTTTTTCTCATCCAAAACGGAAATCTGATCGCGAAGAATCACCGCATAGCGTCCGATCTCCCATTTTCTTGCAACATCGTCATTTACAAAGGCAAAGTCCTCCGTCGGAATCCAGCCATAGGCAAACGACGTTTCCACAAGCGCCCAGGATTTATCCCGGCTGAAATGACAAATAAAAATCGGCGTGTTTCCGGGCACGGAAGACCGCTGCAGGTTATCGAAAGGCCACGCGTCACTGTCCCCGTCCGTTGCGTGAAAATGAGGCTTTTGCGTGGGCAAGGCCCGCAGATTTGTATTCCTGACGGTGACTCCCCGATCCAGGACATTTGGGTAGCCGTCCAGATACGCGTTTCGTTGGAGATTTCTGATCCAGGACGGCGGATGCTTTCTTTTATTCTCGCCGTAACCCGGTTTTTGCGCGAAGTGCTGAAAGTCAGACACCACCCGGTCTTTCCGGGCGTGCAGCGGATGTTTCTGATGCCAGACGGAAAAGTAAATGATGTTGTAATCCTCATCCATGCGGGCCTGACTTTCCGTGGACAGAGGCGCTTCGCTTTGCGTGCTTCCGGTAAAATATGAGGCATGATCCTGGGGCAATACCCGCACATCCTGAATCGCCTCCGGCGGCGCCAGGCAACCAGACAGTAAAAACAACGCGGCCAGTGCCGGAAGAATGGCTCTTTTCATCAATCTTCTCCCTTGCCGTAATGGGAAAATGCTTATAACCCTTTTTACCGCCCGAGGCAAGGTAAACGGCAGAAGGGTTTTTTATCCTGACCGGCCTTGATATTTATTTTACATTCTATGGAATTTCGTGTAAGTTACCCCCATAATATCTTGGGCATTTTGTAAATATGTAGTATAAAGCTGTCCACTGAATGAATATTACGCATAAGGAGTGACCCATGCAGACTTTTGTTCCCAAAAAAATTTTTTTCACCAAGGGTTTCGGCACGCACAAGGATGAACTCCATTCCTTCGAGCGAGCCCTGCGTAATGCCGGGATTGAAAAATGCAATCTGGTTCAGGTATCCAGTATTTTCCCTCCCGGCTGCAAAATGATCCCCAAGTCGCAGGGACTGAAACATCTGATCCCCGGTGCCATCACCTACTGCGTGATGAGCCGCTGCTGCAGCAACGAACCGAAGAGGCTGCTTGCCGCCTCCGTGGGCTGCGCGCTTCCCGCGGATAAGTCTTCCTACGGATACATCAGCGAGCATCATGCCTTCGGAATGACTGAAAAGCAGACCGGCGACCATGCCGAAGACTTGGCCGCAGCGATGCTGGCCTCCACGCTGGGCATCGATTTCAATGTAGATGAAAGCTGGGACGATAAGAAGGAAATTTTTAAAATCAGCGGTAAAATCGTCCGGACGTTGAATGTGACACAATCCAAGATTTGCGTTGACAATAAATATACGACGGTGGTGGCAGCGGCTGTTTTCGTCTTTTAGGAAACAACGGTTTTTCGAAAATAATTAATATGAAACCTGTTTGAATGAGGAGGTAAATAATGGCGGAGCAAACCAAGATAATGGATCAGGCGGTTCGCGCAGTGACAGACAGAGAAGGCAAGTATCTGACATTCAGCCTGGCGGGCGAGGAATACGGCATCGGCATTCTGAAGGTAAAGGAAATTATCGGCATCATGCCGATTACGGTTGTCCCGCAGACCCCCAGATATATCAAGGGAGTTGTCAATCTGCGGGGAAAAGTCATTCCGGTCATCGATCTCCGTTTGAAGTTTTCGATGGAAGCGGCGGAATTTACCGAGAGAACCTGTATCATTGTCGTTGAAATCGTCGCGACGGGCCGCACCATTCTGATGGGCATTGTGGTGGATTCCGTTTCGGAAGTGCTCAACATCAAGGCGGCCGATATCGAAGAAACGCCCTCATTCGGCACACGTCTCAACACAGAATACATCCTGGGCATGGCCAAATCGGGCGGCTCCATCAAAATTCTGCTGGATATTGACAAAATTCTGTCCGTGGAAGAACTTCAGGCAGCAGACGGTCTGGCCCTGTAAAGACAACGCTGCAAACCCGGAACAGCAAAGAAGAATGGCACATAACATGAGCAACGAAGCCCTGGAACTGAAAACGCAGGATGTGGGCGGCGCCGAGCTGTCCTATCTTTATTACGAGGGAAGCAAAAAGCATCTGCTTTTTGCACACGCCACCGGATTTCTGCCTTGGCTGTGGCATCCGATTATCGCAACCTTTGTTCCCGAATACTCCATCTGGGCGCCGTATGTTTGCAATTACCGGTCCTGCGAACCGGAAAAGGGTGGATTGAGCTGGAATGTGGTGGCCCAAGATCTGTCCACTTTTTGCCGTGAGCAAAAAATTGAAAACGCCATACTGGTCGGACATTCCATGGGTGCGACGGTACTGACGATCGCCGCCGCCGCTTATGGTTTGGCGCCCCGTGCCCTCATTTTAATCGAACCGATTTATCTTCCTGACGAATTTTACAAAACGCAAATCCGTCTGCAGGACCATCCCCTGGCCTCTAAGTCCATAAAAAGAGTCAACTCCTGGAAAAATGAAGAGGAGGCTCTCTCGTACTTAACCTCCCGCTCCTTCTTTTCAACCTGGGACCAGGAAATCCTTCATCTGTACCTGAAATACGGCATGGAAAAAATGCCGGCCGGAAGCTTGCGTCTGGCCTGCGCGCCGGAGAGCGAAGCGGCCATGTTCATGGGTGGATGGAGCCGGGATCCCTGGCCGCTTTTACCGAAAATATCCTGTCCCGTTCTGGTCATTGAAGGAGGTAAAAGCACCAATATCGGTCTGGTGGATACGAAACGGGCTGTGTCGCTTTTTCCGGCAGGGCAGTTCGCATCAGTGCCGGATGCAGGCCACTTGATCCCCATGGAAAAACCGGCGGAAATCGCCTCGCTCATCCGCAAATTTATCAAAAATATTGAATAAAAAATACGATCCGGGAGAAAAACATGTCCAGTCCTGACATTATCGCTTTCTGCAATCAAAAAGGAGGAGTCGGCAAGACCACCTGCGCTCTCAACGTAGCTGTCGGTTTGACACAGCTTGAAAAAAAAGTTCTGGTGATTGATTTTGATCCCCAGGCTCATCTGACCTATTCACTAGGACTTGACGCCCATGACTTAAAAAAGACGATTTCTGCTGTCATGGAAGGCGCTACGCCGCTTGCTGAGGCAGTGATCGAAACAGGAGGCATGCAGGTTCTGCCGGCCAACCTTGATCTTTCGTCTTTGGAAGCAAAAATGTCCGATCTGCCGAAGAAGGAAACGGTCCTGAAAAGCAAATTATCCTCGGTAGAAAATGTTGATTTCGTGATTATTGACTGTCCGCCCTCTTCAGGTCTTTTGACGGTGAATGCCCTGGTTGCCTGCCGGGAGGTTATGATTCCGCTGCAAATGGAATTTCTGGCGCTCAAAGGGATGAGCAGGCTTTTAACGCTTATTGAAAGCGTTAAAAAGAAGCATAAACAGAATACGCCCTCCTATCGGGTGATTGCCACGCGCTTTGACGGACGCAAGCGGCTGAACAACGCCATTATGGACAAAGTGCGGGAACGTTTCGGCGAGAACGTCTTTCAAACCGTCATCCGCGAAAACATCGCCGTCGCGGAAGCTCCCAGTTTCGGCCAATCCATTTTCGCCTACGCTCCCAGAAGCCACGGCGCTTCTGATTACCTGGAACTATGCCGGGAAATCGTTGGCAAGAAACCACCGCTTTAAGAAAAGCTTGAATAAAACATCCCGTTATAATTCCTTCTCTGGAAAATGCTCCGGTCGATCCGGCCAAAAGGATACGGCCCAACCGAGACCGTATCCCGGATGATCCATTAACGGCCGGTTGGCGCCTGCGGCATCGGCATTGCGGGCATCGTCATTTTTCGGTAACCAGAAGGCACTTCAAACAGACTGTCGGGCTGCCCACCCATCTTGATGTTTTTGTATTCCTGACTGAAACTTCCGTCGGTTGCCGCCGTTTTCACGGGAAACTTGATGTCCGTGGCCATCCACTGATAAATTTTTCCGGTCTTGCCGTTGTGCTTGTAAGACACTTCGAATTTTTCCGTGGGATGACCGTTGATTTTCTCCTCACCGATTTTCTTTCTGTTGATTTCACCCTGTACTTTTTCTTCCGTTTTCGGTCGATTGGCGGGATCGGATTTCATTTCCATATAAGATTGACTAGACGGCATGACCATCCAGATCACATTTTTGTCACTGCGCATAATGCTGTAACCGGGCATTCCTTCGCTTTCCATCCGTAACTTTTTATCCTTCATGAACATTTTCCCCTTCACGGAGCGTCCCGATGATGACATGATCGTATCGGCTGAAAACTCCAGAGCCTGCGCAGTTCCTAAAAAAAACACCATCAAAATGGCCGCCGTGAACAGAATTTTACCCTTCATATGGATTCTCCTTGTATTTTTGGGTTAATAAAACTTTTCTTCTAGTAATTTCAATACCTTGTCTGCTGATTCCGTAAGAGGTGTTCCGGGTCCGAAAATTCCCCGAACACCATGGGCATAAAGAAAATCATAATCTGCGGGAGGAATGACGCCGCCGACCACGACCAGAATATCCCCGCCGCCCATTTTTTCCAGATGCTCAATGAGCTGTGGAACCAGCGTTTTGTGACCTGCGGCAAGACTGGACACACCTACGACATGCACGTCGTTTTCAATGGCCATTTTAGCCGCTTCTTCCGGCGTTTGAAACATCGGGCTGATGTCCACGTCAAAACCGATATCCGCGTATGCTGAGGCCACCACTTTGATGCCCCGGTCATGTCCATCCTGGCCCATCTTGGTCACCAGCTGCCGGGGGCGTCGGCCGGTTTGGGCAAGAAAAGCGTTTGTGCGTTCGCGCAGCGCATCCATAATGGCACTGTCTCCGTATTCTGAAGCATAAGCTCCTGATATCACTCTTGTTGTTGCAACATAGCGACCGAAAATTTTTTCCACGGCATCGGATATTTCCCCCACAGTCGCCCGAAGCCGGACAGCGTCAATGGATGCTTCCAAAAGATTGCCGCCTTTTTCAGCGCAGGCGGAAATATTCTCCAGCGCCTTTTTCACGGCGGGGTTATCGCGATTTGCTTTAATTCGCGCAAGACGTGCAATCTGTTCTTCGCGAACCGAAGAGGGAATCTCCAGAACATCCATCGGCGTTTCCTCTGTAATTTTGTATTTGTTCACGCCGACAATCGTATCCTTGCCCTGATCGATTCTCGCCTGCCTTCGGGCAGCGGATTCTTCAATCCTCATCTTCGGCATCCCGGTTTCAATCGCTCGTGCCATACCCCCCAATTCCTCTATTTCATTGAGAATTTTCCGAACTTCGCGGATGATCGACGCCGTCAGGGATTCGATGTAATAGGAACCGGCCAGGGGATCGATTACGTGGCAGATTTGTGATTCTTCCTGGATGATAATCTGTGTGTTGCGGGCCACGCGTGAGGACAAAGGCGTGGGCAGGCTGACCGCCTCGTCAAAGGAATTGGTATGAAGCGATTGCGTGCCGCCCAGGGCCGCCGCCAGCGCCTCCAGCGTTGTACGGATAATATTGTTGTAAGGATCCTGTTGAGTCAGGCTCCAGCCGGAGGTCTGCACATGGGTGCGCAAAATGGTTGAACGGGGATTGGTCGGATGAAATTCGCTGACGATATGATGCCAGAGATACCGCGCAGCACGTAACATGGCAATTTCCATAAAGAAATTCATGCCTACACCAAAAAAGAAAGACAGTCGCGGAGCAAAATCATCAATTTTTAATCCCGCATCAATCGCGGCCCGAACGTACTCTTTTCCGTCAGCCAGGGTAAAGGCGGTCTGTAAAACGGAATCGGCTCCCGCTTCCATGATATGGTAGCCGCTGATGGATACTGTGTTGTATTTCGGCATATTTTTCGAGCAGTAGGCAATAATGTCGGAAACAATCCTCATAGAAGGACGTGGAGGATAAATATAGGTGTTGCGCGTCAAAAACTCCTTGAGAATATCATTTTGAATCGTACCGTTCAAAAGCTTCTGTTCGACGCCCTGCTCCTCGGCAGCCACGATATAACCAGCCAGAACCGGCAACACCGCTCCGTTCATCGTCATGGAGACGGAAACTTTATCCAGGGGAATCTGATCAAAAAGTATTTTCATATCTTCAACGGAGTCAATCGCCACGCCGGCCTTGCCGACATCACCCGCGACACGGGGATGGTCGGAATCATAGCCGCGGTGCGTCGCCAAATCAAAGGCCACGGACAACCCCGTTTGCCCGGCAGCCAGATTTTTCCGATAAAATTCATTCGACTCTTTGGCAGTGGCAAAACCGGCATACTGGCGGATCGTCCAGGCGCGATTGGCATACATCGTCGCGGAAGGCCCCCGCAAATAAGGCGCAATACCGGGAAGACTATCCATCATATCCAGACCTTCCAGATCTTCCGCGGTATAGACGGGCTTAACCGCAATGCCTTCCGGCGTCATCCAGTCAAGAGTTTCCAGGGGCTTTCCCTTGATTTCCTTTGCTGCGTTGTCTTTCCATTTCTCCATTTGCGGATGCATAGGCGCTTGTTCTCCTTTATCAACAGAATCAGGTCGGTTCGAATCTTTCAGCCGGAAAAAATCCGGTATTCTGCATCTCCTCTTTCCAATACCTTACTTCAATAGCCAAAGCTGGTTGTCTCCACCATGGCAATCCCACTGCTGAATATTGTCGCCATCGCCTTTACCGCCGGCGGCGACATCCAAACACTTGTTGCTGTGTTTGGCGGTAATCCGCCAGTAGCCTCCGCCCTGCGGCGCGAACATCCAGAGTTGGTTGGGTCCTCCATGACAATCATATTGGGAAATATTTTTTCCATTTTCGTTGCCGATTCCTTCCACATCCATGCACTTGTTGCTGTGCTGGGCCATGACCGTATAAAAACCACCGCCTTTATCCGTCAGCAACCAGCGCTGATTTGGCCCGCCATGGCATTCCCATTGATGGATATTAGCCCCGTTATGCGTGGCAATTCCCGCTACGTCGAGGCATTTTCCACTATGTTTGGCAACGATTTCATAGGTTTTGCCAGACACAAGGCCCAACATTCCCCCAGTGCCGATGGAGACGCCCCCGGAGAATTCGATCCCTTGAACTGTCTCCAAACGGATGGTTTGCGTCTGACCGTTCTTGAAGCGGATGATCATGGCGTCCTCTGCAAATAACAAAGATGAAAAAACCAGCACTGTAAAACAACAGATAACCGTCAGTAAAAAATGTTTCTTCATACGTTTTCCTCCGAATGTTCTTAATTTGTCCCAGGTCATCTTGTATTTTTCACCTTGAAAAGCATCTGTTCCGTTTGTATGTCCCATTTTCAAAGCGCATTTCCATCCATGGCCAAAACGGCACCCGCAGCGGATAAGGCGATGTGATCAAGATCAGAATCCACCCGGACATGAATCATTTTTTTTAATGCGAGGTTCTCGTCCAGTATGGCAATTTGGTCGGCTTGACTCTCCCGGTTCCGGACGATACAGGCAATCACTCCCGCTTCCATGACAAATTGATCCTTTTGGGAACATTCATGGCTTCTCCTTCATCGCGACGCGCTTTTTCTAACACAAAAGTATTTTTTTGAAAATCGAGGAATACAAAAAATCAGATTTTTTTCATCGAGGCGTGATCGAAAAATGGGAAAAAATATTTCTTTCAATGCTTGCAAACCGTTTTTTTTCAGCTTATAGAAAGAAAAAAAGTTTTCAGGTATGAAGCAAACAAACCATGTGTTTGGTCATTCCTGATCCATCAAGGAGGGGAAAAGCAATGGGCAATGTTTTCAATTTGTCGGGTCAAACAGCGATCGTCACCGGCGCCGGCCGCGGAATTGGTCGCGCGATAGCCTTGGGATTGGCCGAAGCCGGCGCCAATGTCGTTTTGTGCAGTCGGTCTCAAGCGGAAATTGACGCGGTTGCGGAGGAAATCGTTCGCCAGGGTGGACAGGCTCTGGCCGTTGTAACGGATCTGACCCTTCATGAACATTTGGAAAATCTTGTCAATCAAGCGATAAGCCGTTTCGGCCGGATCGACATTCTGGTGAACAACGCCGCCCGCAGCTTTCTGCGCGGACTGCTCGATCTGCGCGAGGACGGATGGGACAAATGCTTCAACACGAACGTCAAGGCGGTCTGGCTTTTGAGCCGGCTTGTGGCCCGCCGGATGATCGAGCAGAAAAGTGGAAAAATCATCAACATTACCACCGTGGGAGCGGACAAGGCGGAGGCCGGCATGGCCGCATACGGATGCAGCAAAGCTGCCCTCAAAATGCTTACACGCTGCATGGCGAGAGAATGGGCGCCGCTGGGCATCAATGTCAATGCTGTCGCGCCCGGATTGACCCGAACGGATTTCAGCAAACCTCTCTGGTCGGACCCCAACGTGGAAAAAATGATTTGCCAGGCCATCCCCAAGGGAAAAATCGGTGAACCGGAAGATGTTGTCGGCGCGGTTCTTTTCCTGGCTTCCGGCAGCGCAAACTACATCACCGGCGACACGATTTATGTCGATGGCGGAACCATGACCACTTAACGCAACACAGGAGGATTATTCATGAATTCAAGCAACCTGGTCAGTCCGGTGATTGGAGATATTCGTGCCGGCATGAAACGCGGCAAAATCGTATCGGTAGCGGACGCCATGCGCGTCATCCGCAGTGGCGACACCGTAGCCATCGACGGTTTTGTAGGCTACGCTCCGGAAGAATTGCTGATCGCTCTGGAAGACCGTTTTCTGAAAACCGGAGAACCCAAAGATCTGACACTGATTTTTGCGGCCGGCATCGGCGACGGCAAAGAAAAAGGCATTAACCGTCTGGCGCATGAAGGACTGGTCAAACGCGTGATTGCCGGCCATTGGGGCCTGATCCCCAAGATGCAAAAGCTCGCATTAGGCAATCACATTGAGGCCTACAATTTTCCCCAGGGAGTTCTGTCTCATCTTTTTCGCGACATCGCCGCGCACAATCCACGCACGATAACCGCCGTCGGTTTAGGCACATTCGCCGATCCCCGTCTATCCGGCGGCAAGGTCAACGCAGCCACAAAGGAAGACTTGGTCGAAGTGATCCTATTTGATGGAAAGGAATACCTCGCCTATAAAACCTACCCCGTCCAGGTAGCGCTGCTGCGTGGAACAACGGCGGATATGGACGGCAACATTTCCATGGAAAAAGAGCCTTTAACGCTGGAGATGCTGTCCATGGCCATGGCGGCAAAAAACTCCGGCGGTTTCGTGATGGTTCAGGTGGAAAGAATCGCCGACCGCCACGCCCTGAATGCCAGACAGGTCCGAATTCCCGGAATACTGGTGGACTGCGTGGTTGTGGCCAAACCCGAATATCATATGCAAACTTACGCAACTCCTTATAATCCTGCGTTTAGCGGTGAATTTAGAGTGCCCACCGCCACCGTCGAGCCTCTGCCCCTCGATGAACGCAAGATCATCGCCCGTCGGGCGGCTTTTGAACTTCAGCCGAACATGGTGGTCAATCTGGGCATTGGCATGCCGGAAGGCGTGGCCAACGTCGCCAATGAAGAAGGGATTTTTGATTACCTGACTCTGACCGCTGAAGCCGGTTCCATCGGCGGCATTCCCGCCGGCGGCGTCAATTTCGGCGCAGCTACCAACATGGACTGCCTGCTTGACATGCATTTCCAGTTTGATTTTTATGACGGCGGCGGTCTGGATCTCGCCTGCCTGGGTATGGCCCAGATGGATGAGGCAGGCAACGTCAATGTCAGCAAATTCGGTCCAAAACTGGCCGGTTGCGGCGGATTCATCGACATCACTCAGAATGCAAAAAAAATCGTTTTTGCCGGAACCTTTACCGCCGGCGGTTCGGAACTTGCTTTTGAAGACGGCAAATTGATCATTCTCAAGGAGGGAACTTCCAAAAAACTGATTGCTTCAGTCGAACAGATTACATTCAGCGGCAAAACCGCCCAGGCAGGAAACCAAAAAATCCTTTATGTTACGGAACGTTGCGTCTTTCAATTGACGCCGGAAGGCGTGGAATTAATTGAAATCGCTCCGGGAATTGATCTTGAAAAGGATATTCTGGCCCATATGGATTTCAAACCCATTATCAAAAACATCCATCGGATGGATGAGCGGATTTTCAAGGCCGCGCCCATGGGCCTCAAGGATGATCTGTTGAGCATTCCGATCCATCAGCGCCTGACCTACGATCCGAAAACCAATATTTTCTACGTGAATTTTGAGGGTCTGGCTGTTAAAAGCAAAAACGACATCGAGGCCATCCGTTCACGCGTGATGGAAATTTGCAGCCCGTTGGGCAAGCGTGTAAAAACCATTGTGAATTATGATAACTTCTCCATTGTGCCGGAGCTGGAAGATGAATACATCAACATGGTTAAATATGTGGTGTCCGAGTTTTACAGCGATGTCACCCGCTATACCACCAGCGCGTTTTTACGGATGAAGCTGGGTGACGAATTGAAAAGCAGGCAAATGGCGCCGCACATCTTTCAAACCCGGGAAGAAGCAAGGCAAGCACTGGAGTGAGGACAGAAAGGTTCAAAGTTTGATGGTTGAGAAGAAGCAAGATTATGATTGAAAAAACACGCTGGAAAAGATAGGAACCTCCAGTTTCTTTATGACATGAACTGTTCAGGCAGTTTAAATAAAAACAGAAAGAAGAATGAATTATGTCAATTGATGTTAAAATGGAAGGCCAGGTGGCTGTTGTAACGTTGAATGAAGGGGAAAACCGTTTAAATCTGGATTTCATCCAGAAGTTTATGGATGTGCTGGATCACGTGGAGAAAGAAACGGACGCCAATGTTCTGGTGGTGCGCGGAGCAGACCCAAAAATATTCAGTAACGGAATTGACCTGAATTGGCTGGCGCCGATTATGCAGAATAACGATGCCGCCACAGCGAAAAAATTTATTGAAAACATGATGGCGCTTTTCAGAAGGATTGCTTTGTATCCGATGCCCACGATTGCGGCAATCACCGGTCATGCCTTTGCCGGAGGCGCAATTCTTTGTTGTTATTTTGATTTCCGCTTTATGCGCTCAGACCGGGGCTTCATGTGTTTTCCGGAGGTAGATCTGGGTATTCCTTTCCTGCCGGGCATGTTGGCCGCCATGAACAAGGCCGTTCCGCACTATAAACTGGAAGAAATGGTTTTGACCGGGAAACGTCTCACTGCTCAAGAGTGTGAGGAGCATCACATTATTACCAAGGCTTGCCATATCGATCAACTGATGGACGAAGTGATGAATTTCGCCCGGCTGCAAAATAAAAGACGGATTATCGTCGGCGCCATCAAGGAAGAATTAAACAAGCAAATCGTTCATGCCATTGACCATGAAGATCCGCCCATCATTGCCTCCGGTCGGTTCTATGTGTAAAAAGCACAACAATGGATAAGATGCCCGAAGGAAAACATCTTCCGGGTTTTCTCCAAGAAGACAGCCCCGTCGTCTTTTTCAGGCAACGGGGCTGTTATCTAACCGGGCCGGAAAATCGCAAAATTCCAATTTTTACACCGGACCTGAGGAAAGGAAAGATAACATCAGCATCTTCAATCGCCCCCCCCAGAGTCACCCCCTGCGAAAGGTTCCCGTAGGGATTTGTCTTTTGATCACCTTTCTGCCGGCTATACTGGCTTTTGCGGGATTTTCAAACGTGTCGGCGGCTTCAACGGTCTATCGCCGCCATACGCAAAACAAGGTTTACAAGGTTTCTCGGCAGTCCTCCGATCTCGTTTTACGCTCCGCATCTGTACTGGTGCAGGATCAACGGACAGGAAAATGCCTGGTACAGAAAAAGGAGGATGCCATCCTGCCGATTGCTTCTCTTACGAAACTCATGACCGCTATGGTCGTGCTGGATGCCGGAATGAATCTTGAAGAAACCATTACGATTTTACCGGAAGATGTGGATAACCTTCTCCACAGCCGTTCCCGTCTGCCGGTTCATTCCTGTCTTACACGCGGCGATGCCCTCCTTTTAGCTTTAATGGCTTCTGAAAACCGCGCCGCTCATGCCCTGGGGCGAACCTATCCGGGCGGTATCGGCGCCTTTGTCGCCGCGATGAACGCCAAAGCCCGGTCGCTTCGGCTTGCCGAAACCCATTTTGACGATCCGACCGGAATTTCACGGGAAAATACATCTTCGGCCCGTGATCTGGCGCGGATGGCGGACGCTGCGTATCGCTACCGCCTGATCCGGAAATACTCCACCTGCGAAGAAGCTTCCATCCGCACAGGACATCGTACGAGGCAATTCCGAAATACCAACAGGTTGCTTTGGAATCCGCAGTGGCAAATTGGTCTTTCAAAGACGGGTTATACCGATGAGGCGGGCCGGTGCCTGGTCATGCAGTCAAAACTGGCCGGCCGTCCTGTGCTGATTGTCCTTTTGGATTCCGAGGGTACCTTGACCCGATTCGGCGATGCCAACCGCATCAAGAAATGGATGGAAGGTTCGCAGGCCGCGCGAAAGAGAACCAGAATTTCCAAAAAGGATTTTCCGTCATTCCCTGCTGTGTGTTTTGCTCAGTTTCTCACCTGAACCGAATGAGCGTGGGCGTGGAGCCCTTCCATCCGGGCAAAATGTTGCGTGGCGTCGGACAATTTTTCAAACGCCTGTCGGGAAAAAGACAACACACTCATCCTTTTGTAAAAATCATAAACTCCCAGGGGAGAGGAAAACCGGGCGGTTCCCTCCGTCGGAAGAATGTGATTGGCGCCGGCAATGTAATCTCCCAGTGCCTCCGGCGTATAGGACCCTAAAAAGACGGAACCGGCGTTTCGGACATTCTCCAGAAGATTCCGGGGATTTTCCACCATCAGCTCCAAATGCTCCGGTGCGAAAAGATTGGCCAGCTCTACAGCCTGCCGCAAGTCCTCCGTAATAATAACTGCACCATATTGAGACAGGGATTTTTCGATAATCGTTTTTTTAGGCAGGGCCTGCATTTGCAAGTGCGTTTGTCCGGCCACGGCTTGGGCTAAATCAGAAGAAGGCGTAAAAAGCAGTGCCGCCGCCATTTCATCATGCTCCGCCTGCGCCAGCAGATCCGCCGCCACAAACGCGGGATTGGCCGTTTGATCGGCAATCACTACCACTTCACTGGGACCGGCGATCATATCAATGGCCACCTGACCGAAAACAAGTTTTTTCGCAGCCGCCACATAGGCGTTACCCGGACCGACAATCTTATCCACGCGCGGCACACTTTGTGTCCCATAAGCCATCGCCGCAATGGCCTGTGCGCCTCCGATTTTGAAAATGCGGTCAACGCCGGCAACATCGGCAGCGGCGGCAATCAACGGGTTGATCCTTCCGTCTTTCACCGGACTGACTAAAATGATTTCTTGGACACCCGCAATACGGGCCGGAATCGCCGCCATAAGCAGCGTGGAAGGATAAAAAGCCTTGCCGCCGGGTGCATAAATGCCGACCCTTTGCAAAGGCAGAATTTTCTGCCCCAGGGTTGCACCGTTTCCGTCGTCCATCGACCATTCCGACAAAATCTGACGGCGGTGATAGGCTTCAATGCGCGAAGCCGAAAGCTCAATTACTTTCAAGTCTTCCGGCTGCACCTGATCCAGGGCTTCTTTTCTTTCCGCATCGGTGACTTCCATGGTTTTCGCCGTCAGGTCATGGCCATCAAATTTTTTTGTATAATGAAACACCGCTTCATCGCCGCGGACAGAAATCTCATGCACAATGGAGGCTACGGCAGACAGAAGTTCCGGCGAAAACGAGCCACCCCGCTTTTGGACAGCCGAAAAAAAATCCTGAAATTCAGGCGCACTCGCTAGAAAAATTCGCATATTACTGTTTCATCCTTTGAATGTCCGCTCCCAGGGCGGAAAATTTCTTTTCAATACATTCGTAGCCCCGGTCAATGTGATAAACTCGGGAAATTTCCGTTGTCCCTTCCGCGACAAGTCCGGCCAGAATCAGCGACGCGGAAGCCCGCAAATCCGTAGCCATCGTTTGCGCACCGTATAAAGAAGGAACACCGCGAACAATGGCGCTGCCGCCCTGAATTTTGATGTCGGCACCCATACGCATCAGTTCACTGACATGCATAAAACGGTTCTCAAAGACGGTTTCCGTAATCACCGAAAGGCCTCCGCCGACACACATACAGGCCATGATCTGTGCCTGCAAATCGGTGGGAAAGCCCGGATAAGGAAGCGTCTTGACATCAACGCTCTGGATTTTTTCTCCGGCGGCAACTTTCAGCCCTCCGTCAACCGGCGAAATTTTCATCCCCGTGTCCCGCAGCTTTTTGATGAGCGCTTCTAGATGCTGAGGGTTGCATCCCAATACGTTGATTTCTCCACCGGTCATCCCGGCGGCAATCATAAATGTGCCGGCTTCAATACGGTCGGGAATAATGGAGGCCTCTGTCCCGTTAAGCGAAGAGACACCGTTTATGGTAATAACATCCGTGCCTGCGCCGCTGATTTTTGCTCCCATGCCTTTGAGGACATCCGCCAGATTGCCAATTTCCGGTTCGCGCGCGGCATTGTGCAACACGGTTGTACCTTCCGCCAGTGCCGCCGCCATCATGATGTTTTCCGTCCCGGTAACGGTCTGCAGATCAAAATAAATATCCGCGCCTTTAAGTTTTGTTGCCCTGGCTTCAATATAGCCGCCCTGCAACTCTACCTTGGCGCCCATATCCTGAAGCGCTTTGATGTGCAGGTTGACCGGACGCGCACCGATGGCGCACCCGCCCGGTAAAGATACACGGGCATGACCCATTCGGGCCACCAGGGGTCCCAAAACCAGAATGGAAGCCCTCATGGTTTTAACCAGATCGTAAGGCGCTTCGCTCAGAAGGACCTTTTCAGCATTAATGGTAGCGGTTTTGCCGCCTTCGATTTCCACACCCATATTTCTTAAGAGCCGGTAGGTGGTTTGAATATCCACCAGATCGGGAATATTGGAAAAGGTACAGGTTTTTTCCGTTAAAAGCGCTGCCGTTAAAACCGGCAGGGCTGCATTTTTTGCGCCGCTGATTTCCACATTGCCATGCAACGGCTTCCCACCGTTGATCACAATTTTATCCACTTATTTTCTCCTTCCTTTGATGACACGGGGAAAACCCGCATAATCTGCGCGTACGGCCACGCCATCATAACAACCGCTTTCTTCCAGAATCGCAACAACGCTTTCCCTTTGCCGTGCGCCGATTTCCAGCAGAAGCCAGCCTCCTGAGTATAGATGGCTTTGTGCCTGATATATCAATTTTTCGTAAAATTCCACACCTGTTTTCCCTGCCCAAAGCGCCAGACGTGGCTCAAAATCTCTGACACCGGCATCAAGCCCATCATACTCTGTCGCTCCAATATAAGGTGGATTGGAGACAATCATGTCTAATGGCCCTTTCACCGGCTCAAGCAAATCGCCCGGAAGAAAGTCAATCAATGAATCCAGCGCCAGAGCCTGGGCATTTCTTTTCGCCACAGATAGAGCGGATGGTGAAATGTCGGTTGCCAAAACTCTGGCCCCGGGAATTTCCGTCGCCAAAGCCAGGGCGATGGCGCCGCTTCCCGTTCCGACGTCGGCAATCCGGGGATTTTCCAAATTCCAGCATTTCAGAATCTCCAGCGCTTCTTCCACCAGAATTTCAGTATCCGGTCTGGGAATCAAAACATCTTTATTGACATCCAGCGTAAACGACCAAAAAGCTTTTCTACCCGTAATATAGGCTACAGGTTCAAAATTCAACCTTCGATCCACCATCCTGAAGAAAGCCGCTTCCTGCTCAAAAGGAACGATTTTCTCATCATTTTTTATGAAATCAAGACGTTCACAACCTAGACCAAACGCCAGTAAAACCTCGGCATCCAGCCTGGCCGATGGAATTCCCGCCGCATCCAACTTTTTTGTCGCCCAAAACAACAAATCGCGTATCGTCATAATATAGCTAAATATTTATAGACTGACCGTCTTTTTTCATTGATCATATACATAAATCCGGAAAATATAAAACTGGATTCGGCGGGAATTTCACCAACCAAACCGTGCGACACAAAAAAAACGAAACCCCTCAGCACGCGTTTTGCGCATGCCACCAAAAAGCGCCTATCCCTTTCTCATTGTTTCCCTTCACGGAAGCATTGAAAATTCATGAAGAGCAATACGAATTCATTGACAATACTGGGGATATTTAGTAGGGACCGCTATCCTGAACTACAAGCGACCGGACAGCAATTGCATATCGTTTTGTAATTGAGGCAGCGGAGCTTTCTGCAGGCAGCATAACGTAATATCCCATCAGCATTTCATGAAACACGTGAAAGCAGGAACGGACCAATGGCAAATGCAATTTACGACATCCTGAAATCCATGATTGATCCCGCAGGGATCCTTTTCATTCTGCTTTGCATTTCTCTTATTTTCGGCCTGAAGGCAGCCAAAAAGAAAACAGAATTGCTGTTTTTGTTTCTCATCATTGTCTTATTCTACGGATTCAGCATTCAGCCGGTTGCCAGTTTCTTCAGCTCCAAACTGGAAAATAAATATATGAATATCAAGGAATTGGAAACGGACAAGACTCTGGATGTTATTGTTGTCCTGGGGGGAGGAACCTACACGGTCCGGGGAGGAACGCAGATCTTTCCTTCCGATGACACCTCGGCACGACTTGCGCAAGCCATCAGGATGTACCAGAAATACAACGCCAAATTCCTCGTCTGTTCCGGGAAAGGCGATCAGAAAATATCCGAAGCAGAGCTTATGGCGGACATGGCTGAAGATTTCGGCGTTCCACGGGCAAGAATCCGGCCGGAAGCGAAATCGGAAAATACCTATCAGCACGCGGTAGAATTTGACAAAATGTTTCTGGACAAAAATATTCACGTCGGTCTGGTGACTTCAGCCTACCACATGAAGCGCAGCGAGACGGAATTTCGAAAGTATTTCAAAAACATCCATCCCCTGCCCTCAGGCTATCTCACCCGTCTGCCCACACGGACAGCCGTGATCCGATACCTGCCTCAATCGCATTGGCTATTCAGCAACGCGATGATCTTCAAAGAACATCTGGGCCGTCTCTGGTATTGGATGAAAGACCTATGAAGGCTTTTCTTTTTTCATGACGGAAAAACGCAAAAATACAATCTGGGTCCTTTCGGAGCTATACTATCCAGAAATGGAAGGTTCCGGATATTACGTCACACGGATTGCCGAAGCCCTTGCCGTCCGACACCGGGTTCGTGTTTTAAGTGTTCAGCCCACCTACAAGGCCCGCGGCATAAAAGCGCCGACCAATGAAGTCGTCCATCACGTACGCATTCACCGATGCCTCTCCACAACATTCAATAAAGATATTCTACTTTTTCGTCTGATCAATCTGCTGACCATCAGCCTGTCCATTTTTTTTAACGCTCTTCGCAGAGTTCATCCAGGAGATATTGTTCTCGTCATCACCAATCCCCCTTCGCTACCTTTTATCGCCTGTATGATCAGTAAGTTACGTAACGCTAAACTCATTTTGCGCGTCGAGGACTTGTATCCGGATGTTCTGGTCGCCACGGGCATGTTCAAACCGGAAGCGCCACCGGTAAAAATTCTGTATGCCCTTCATCAAGAACTCTATCACCGGGCGGATCGCATCATTGTTCTGGGCCGAGGAATGCTGGATCTTGTAAAAAGAAGAATCGCACAAGACGCAGCTCACGCCGCACTTATCACCCATTGGGCAGACAGCGATTCCATCCAGCCCCTTCCCCGAGAAAACAATACCCTGCTGGACCGATTGGGACTTTCGCGCCAGTTTGTCATTCAGTGTTCGGGAAACATGGGCAGAATCTATGATCTGGAAATTCTGGTCCGGTCTGCCAAGATTCTGGAAACCCAGGGAAACATCCATTTTCTGTTTATCGGCGCAGGAGCGAAAGAGCCTGCGCTTAAAAAAATCATCGCCGACCTGAAGCCGAAAAATGTAACCCTGTTGCCTCCGCAACCTCATTCCGACCTGCCGGAACTGCTCAATGCCTGTGATCTGGCGGCCATTTCCTTTATCAAAGGCATGGCGGGGATCTCGGTACCCAGCAGAATGTATAATATCATGGCTGCCGGAAAGCCGATTCTGGCGATTGCCGATGCAAAATCAGAACTTGCGCGGGTCATGGCAGAAGAGCAAATCGGATGGATCATCCCACCGGATTCAGATCCCCAAACTATTGCCTCAACCATTCTCAAAGCCAAAGACGATCCCGGCCTTCTTGCGGAAATGTCCGTCCGCGCGCGCCGGGCCGCTGTTGACAAATACGCCCGCCCATTGATCATGCAAAAACATAACGATTTGATGGATCAAATCACCTTGTCCGACCCGTCCTTCCTTCGGGATGCTTCATGAGAATCGGACTAAACCTGCTTTATCTGATCCCCGATGTCGTTGGAGGAACGGAAACTTACGCACGAGGATTGCTTGCCGGACTACAAAAGATCTCTTCAAAGCACGATTTTGTGCTTTTCGTCAACCGGGAATCCGCAAACTCGATTTTGGCGGAAAATTCCAAATTCACAAAAGTCGTTTGCCCGGTTTGTGCGGAAAACCGGAGGCAGCGTTATCTTTTTGAACAGATCCAGTTAAAAAAATATGTCCGACAGTTCCGGATCGACTTGCTGCATTCACTGGCTTACACATCGCCGCTTTTTTTGCAATGTCCCACCGTCGTCAGCATTCATGATCTGAATTTCAAGGCTTTCGGCCACGACATGCCTTTCCACCGGCGCTGGATGCTTCGCCTGTTTGTTGGACAGGCAGTGGCGCGTTCAACTAAAATTATCGTTATGTCAGACTTTTCCCGACGGGAAATTCTTCAAGAATATCCTATTGATTCCAAAAAGATCGCCGTCATTCATGAGGCAGTGGATACGGGGGAGATCAAAAACGGCAAAAACGATGAAGACCAGCCCATCGATACACGGTTGACCGAACTCGAAACACCCTATATCACAGCGTTCAGTAGCGTCACTATCAATAAAAACATCCCACGGCTTCTGGAAGCTTTTCTCGAAGCAAAAAAAGATAAGAGGTTCCGCCACAAACTCGTCATCATCGGACATCGGTTTCCCGTGGAAAAGGTGAAGGCGATCGATTCCAACTCCCTTGATAACCGGGAAATTGTATGGACCGGCTATCTGTCCCGCCAGAAAGTATTTGAGGTGCTTCAAGGTTCGGATTTTATGGTCTTTCCATCTTTTTATGAAGGCTTCGGTTTGCCGGCTCTGGAAGCCATGGCCGCCGGCGTTCCTCTGGTCTGTTCCAATACAGCATCATTGCCTGAAGTGGTCGGCGAGGCCGGCGTTTTTTTCGATCCTTTTTCCATTCAGGATATGTCGGAAAAGATTGCTCAAGTCGCCTCCGACCTCACTTTGCGAAAAAATCTCAGAGAAAAGGGATTTCAGAACCTTCAACGTTTTTCCTGGAAACAAACCGCCGAGCAAACACTGTCGGTCTATCAGGAAACCATGCAAAACCGGTAGAATGTTTTCATGAACTTTATTGTTTATTCGCAAATCCGGGAAGAAAACCTGCACAGCAGCCTGGGCCTGCCGGAATATAGCTATTATATTGTTTTAAAAGGCTTTCTTCCTGTTTTGAAAGAGCTGGGACAGGTACATATTGTAAAAGACCCGGAAAAAGAAGTGGATTGCATTTACGACGCCTGCCGGAAGAGAAACGAAGATTGCGTATTTATTACATTTTCTCCACCCCATAAATCTACGACCGGCCTTCGGTGTCCAACCTTTTCGGTACTGGCATGGGAATTCAGCTCTATTCCTGAAGAGTCCTGGGATAACAATCCCAAAAATGATTGGCGTACGGTATTATCCGATCACGGACGGTTGATTACTCTTTCACGTTACACGGTGGAAAGTGTCAAGAAATCAATGGGAGAAAATTTTCCTGTTGCAGCGATTCCTTCTCCGGTCTGGGATTCGTTTGAAAACTTTCGAAAAAAAACGCAGGAT
>DAOLNX010000043.1:0-26322 GCA_035416785.1 Smithellaceae bacterium
AATTCTTTAGCAATCTTAGAAACAGAAGCAGCCGAACATACTTTAAACTACTATCTATTCTCCATGACGCCGCCTCCGCCCCAAGAAGTAATCGTAGAGAATCTGACCACTTTTAACCTTCCGCCGGGCACTTTTCAGCACACAGACACAGGCGCCCGACTGGTACTGGAAGCAACACTTTCTGATGGACGCCCCCTTCCGGACTGGTTAAAATTTGATCCAGGCAATGGTACATTTACGGCCCAACCGCCAAAGGGGTTAAGCGGTATTCTGAATGTCAAGGTGACCGCCTTTGATGAAAAAGGTAATTCGGCTTCGGTCAACTTTATCATCCATATTTCCAAAGAAAAGACTCGTAATACTCAGGAACAGCAATCAGAGGATAGGATAGAACCTGGACAAACAAATAATGATGATGTGGAAGATCAGACTGAAAATAGCAAAAGCGATGAAAACCTGATGGAAACTCCGCCTGGTCAGATGGGGGCAAGAATATTCAATTTCAATGTTGCGAATGTTAAGGGAAGACCCTCGCTGACTGAGCAAATCGCCGCACAGGGACGAAGTGGAAAACAATTGGAAATTCAAAGTTTACTGGATTGTCTGCAGAGTGGACATGGCCATAAATTTGTCGCATGAAAATTAAGTAAGGAAAAATAAAAAAAAGTATTATAGAGTATTATAAGGTGGATATGATGAATTATTGTAAAACTGTTGTCATGGCTGTTCTCGGAATTCTTGTGGCGGGTTGCATCATGAAACCCGTACCGTTAAAGCAGGATGAAATGCTCAATCGAGCAGTAAAAGATATGGATGGGTTCTACAAGGAACAGGAACCGGTCCTACGTCCCCTTTCTTTGGAAGAGTGTATGGCCAGGGCATTGAAATACAATCTCGATCATCGTCTTAAACTGATGGAAGACGCCCTGGCGTTGAGGCAGTTTGATCTGTCTCAACACGACATGCTGCCGCGGCTTATCGCTAATGCAGGCTATAACAGCCGGGATCAATATAATGCCGCTTCCAGCATGAATGTGTTTACCAATCAGGAATCTCTGGCACCATCAACATCTCAGGAAAAAAACCGATTCAACGCCGATCTGACATTTACCTGGAATATCCTTGATTTTGGCGTCAGTTACTTTCAAGCCCGTCAACAGTCTGACCGAGCAATGATCATGACCGAACGACGTCGTAAAGTTGTGCACACCATCATGCAGCAGGTGCGCTATGCCTATTGGATGGCGCTGGGATCACAGCAACTGGAAAAGCGTTGCGGACTGCTGCTCAAAGAGGTGGAACAGGCCATCAAAGATACAAAACGTATTGAAGAGGAGAAGCTGCGCGCCCCGATGGAGACCCTGACCTATCAGAAAACTCTGTTGGAAATTCTCCGTCAATTGGAGGCCTTTCGCGATGAGTTGGCACAGGCCAATACCCGCCTTGGATCTCTGATCAATTTGCCCCTTGGCCAGTCCTTGAATCTGATGATCCCAGCATCAATGAATATTCCTGTAATTCCGGAGGGTTTGGAGCAAATGGAATACCGGGCGCTTCTGATGCGGCCGGAAATCAGAGAAGCGGATTATAATGATCGCATCAGCGCTGATGAGGTTAAGAAATCCATCGCCCGAATGCTGCCCGGAATTGAACTTTCCGCGGGCATCAATTATGACAGCAACAGCTTTCTTGTCTGGAATAACTGGTTTGAGGGCGGAGTTCGTGTCACCTGGAATTTGCTCAATCTGATCAAGGGACCGATTCAGTATCAGGTGGCCACAGCCCATACTGAAATGACTGCCGCCCAGCGTCTCGCGCTTAGCATGGCGATTTTGACACAGGTACATCTGTCCTACCATGATTTTTTCAGCCGACAGCGGCAGTACGATCTCTCCCGACAACTGCAGAACATTGAATCGCTCATTAACGAACAAACCCAAAATGCCCTGAAGAGCGGTTCTCAGAATCGTCTGGTCGGAATTCGCACCGCCACCACGGCCCTGATGGCCGAATTCCGGAGCTTTCAGAATTATGCGGCGCTTCAAAACGCCTATGGCCAGATTATTGCCACTTTGGGTGTTGACCCGCTTCCGGAAACAGTAGAAGGCCATGATGTAAAAACACTGTCCGATGCCATCCGTCAATCCCTGAGCAATTCCTGGGTGCCTCTGCCCATTGATCCGCAGCGCCTGAAGGAGAAAACTACACCCATCGCCAAAGGTTCAGGAACTATGCCGGCAGAACAGGCCTTGTCCTCCCCTTCCCCTGCTGTGGTCGCCGGTAATTCGACTGAGGTGACGAAAAATGATCCAACACCCGCTCCTCCGGCAAAGAACGAAGCAGCCCCAAAAGAGCCGCTAACTTCAAGCGAAAACAAAGCGCCGCAGAGCAAAGCAGAACCGGCCTTGTCCAATGTCATTCAGCAGGAAGCAGTCGCTAAACAAGAGACAGTGAGCGCATCCGACAAAGCAGCATCATTATCATCAGTGCATCCTGACTTTTTGCAGAAACCGATACCCAAGCAAAAGGCCATGAAAGTAATCGCCAACACGGATAGCAAGCGTTATCACCTCCCCGGAATGAAATACTATGATAAGGTGTTTGAATACCACCGAATTGAGTTCGATTCCGAAGAAGAGGCCATCAAAGCCGGATATCGCAAGGCGCCCAGATAGTCCGGGAAAGGACAAACATGAAGTTTTTTTCAGTTTTTCGGTTTCGTTTAGCGCTGCGAAAGCCTTTGAGTTGCTTCGTTATGTTGGCCCTGGCGATCCTTGCCGAGCTTCTGATCGTCGCCAGCGCCGCTGCTCAGGATGCTTCTGGCGGTCGTATCCGCGTCCAGATAGTCTCCCAGCAACAAACCACTCTTTCGTCGGAAATCGAAGCCAAAATATCTGTTTTGACACTGCGTGAAGGGAATTCCTTCCAGGAAGGACAAACCTTGATCGCCTTTGACTGCTCCATTCAGGAGGCACAATTGCACAAAGCAAAGGCGGTGGCCGAAGCCGCCCATCAGACACTCAAAGTCAATGCCCGCCTGGCCGAATTAGGTTCCATCAGCACACTGGAAATGGATCAATCAAAGGCCAAGGTAAAGGAAGCAGAAGCAGATCTGGCGGTAATGACGGCGGTCGTCTCCAAGTGCTCCCTGAAGGCACCTTTCACGGGTCGTGTGGCCAAACTTTATGTAGAAAAACACCAATATCTGGCGCCGGGAAAACCCATTATGGATATTCTGGATACCACTCAAATGGAGGCCCGTGCCATCGTTCCTTCGTCCTGGCTGAAATGGATCAGGCAAGATAGCCGTTTTTCTGTTCGGATTGATGAATTGGGACGATCCTTCCCCGCGCGCGTTATCCGTCTCGGCGCCAAGATTGATCCATTAAGTCAAACCGTCTCGATAGCAGGCTTGATTGAAGGCGCTCACAGCTCATTGCTTCCAGGAATGAGCGGCTGGGCAAGTTTCCAGAGAGGAAAACCATGAATTCATCCAGCGATGGTCAGCTCATCGGCCTGACCATCCTCCTGCAGATTTCGCGCCGTGTCCGAGAAGCCACTCGTCCTGAAGAAATTGGGTTTATTGCAGTCAACGAAAGCAAGCAGCTTCTGGATTACCGGCAGTCGGTCCTCTGGATGGCCAATCAAGGAATTTTTGCGGTTTCGGGAATCCCGCAACCTGATCATAACGCACCTTATATCCAGTGGTTGAATGCCGCCTTCAAAGAATGGCAAAAAAAAGATGGCCTCCGCCGCATTGATCCGCAAGAACTTCCTCCTGCTATCTTTGCGTCCTGGAATGAATGGCTGCCTGCCCACGGCGTTATCGCCCCGCTTTTGACGAAAAAGGGTGAAACGCTGGGGATGCTTTTCCTGGCCCGAGAGGCTGCCTGGCAAGACCATGATCTGGAGATTCTGAAGGAACTTGTCGCTATTTATGCCCACGGATTAACAACAGTGAATCCGCCCAGGAGCTTCACCCGCTGGATGAAACAGCACTTTCTTCAATCCAAGGCGAGATATGCCATCGCAATACTAATTGCCGTCACACTTTTCCTTCCGGTGCGGATGTCCGTCCAGGCCCCCGCGGAAGTCGTTCCCAAAGATCCTTTTGTGATCCGGTCGCCGCTCGATGGCGTCATTGAGCACTTTCATGTCTATCCCAACGCGGTGGTTAAAAAGGATGATGTGCTGTTTTCTTTCGACCAGACCAATCTCCGCGCCCGTTTAGGCGTCGCCGGCAAAGCTTTTCAGGTAGCAGAGGAAGAATATCGTCAGGCGGCGCAGATGGCGCTTCAGGATGAGAAGAGCCGCACGGAGGTTGCGCCCCGGCATGGGAAAATGCAGGAAAAAGCCACGGAATATTCCTATTCCCGAGAACTGTTTCATCGTCTTACTGTGCGTGCACCCCGTCCGGGCATCGCCGTTTTTATGGAACAAAGTGACTGGATCGGCAAATATGTTGCCGTCGGAGAAAAGGTTCTGGTCATTGCCGATCCCAAACATGTGGAAATCCTTATTTATCTTCCCGTTGCCGACGCGATCGAACTGAGTATCGGCACTCCCGTTTCTCTGTATCTTGCAATGGATGCCCAGCATCCGTTGCCTGCAAAATTGAGATATGCCGCCTATAAACCGGAAGTAACACCGGCGGGTTTTGTGGCCTACCGAATCAAGGCAGATTTTGACGAAGGCGTAAATCCCCCACGAATCGGTCTGACCGGCACAGCCAGAATATACGGAGAAAAAGTTTTTCTGGTCTATTACATTTTACGACGCCCCCTGACGGCAATTCAGCAGATGTTGGGATGGTAGCCATGTTTTCACTTCCACCTTTGCGGCAGGAACTGGCTCTCTTTGCAGCGCCATTTGCGTCTGATGGCACGCCTTCCTGGACGCTTCATGATCCGCCGTCCAACCGCTTTTTTCATTTGGCCTGGCCCGCCTTTGAAATTATTTCCCGGTGGGCGTTAGGCTCCGTTGAAGCCGTCATGGAAGCCGTTAACCGGGAGACTACGCTTAACCTTACCGAAGATGATGTCTTTGGCGTCCTATCTTTTCTTGAACACAATTTTCTTCTTGAAGCCGGATCGGCTCAACGCAGCACAAAATTAGCAGCAGCACAAGGCGCTAATCGTCTTCCCTGGTTTTCCTGGCTATTAAAAAATTATCTTTTTTTTCGCATCCCTCTTTTCCGTCCACAACGATTTCTCGACTATGGCGCCCGTGCCGTCGCATTTTTCTATTCCGGGGCATTCTTGACGATGGTGGTTCTTGCGGCTGTTTTCGCGGCTTTCCTCGTATCGAGACAATGGGATGTTTTTCTGCATTCTTTTACCGCCTATCAAAGCTGGTCCGGTCTTGCAATCGTAGGTTGCGCCATTATTTTCGCCAAGTTTGTCCATGAGTTGGGCCACGCCTTCACCGCGCACCGTTACGGCTGCCGGGTGCCTACGATGGGAATCGCCTTTGTTGTCTTAACCCCCATGCTTTATACAGATACCAATGAGACCTGGAAATTGACATCCAGACGGCAACGTCTCGCAATCGGCATCGCCGGAATGACCTCTGAACTTATTTTTTCTCTGGCGGCAATCTGGATCTGGCTGCTTCTTCCAGACGGAGCGCTGCGCGGGGCGGCTTTTATTCTGGCGACAACAACCTGGGTGCTGACCGTCCTTTTGAACATCAGTCCCTTTATGCGTTTTGACGGATATTTCATTCTGTCCGATATTCTTGGCCTATCAAATCTGCATACACGATCCTTTGCTTTTGGTCGCTGGTGGCTCCGAGAAAAACTCTTTGGGCTGGGAGAACCAACCCCCGAACCCACCTCCAGACGTCTGCGGAATTTTCTGATTGTTTTTGCCTATGCAGCATGGCTTTACCGATTTTTCCTTTTTCTGGCCATCGCCTTTCTGGTTTATCATTACTTTTTCAAAGCACTGGGAATTTTTCTTTTTCTCGTCGAAATCGGGTGGTTCATCCTTCTGCCCATTTATGAAGAAGCAAATTCCTGGTGGCGGCTCCGGGAGAAAATCAGCTTCAACTTCATAACCTTACGGACTATTTTGATCATGCTGTTTCTTCTGACCATGTTGATTATCCCTTGGCACGGACAAGTAACAGCTCCGGCAATCCTTTCCGCCGGCCGTGAACAGCAGATCACCGCGCCTTTTCCTGCCATGGTTATTCATGAATCTGCATCCCCCATGAAGATAGTTCGCGCGGGAGACATCCTGATTCGCTTATCTTCACCGGATCTGGAACAAAAAATTCGTCAGGCCGGGGCGGCAACCTCTGTTTCCCGATGGCAGGTTGCTCAGCAAGCATTTCATGAAGACCTTCTCAAACAGGGAAATGTTTTACGCAAGCAACTGGACGCCGGAACAACAGAAATCGCAGGACTGTTGGAAGAAAGGGAGCGACTGACCATCCGCGCTCCTTTTGATGGCTCTATCGTTTTTCGAAACGATGAGTTGAATCCGGGCGTATGGGTCTTTAAAAAAGAGCTGCTCTATGTCGTCGCAGACATGAAAGGGAATCGAATAGACGCCTATGTCGGGGAGAATGATCTGAAACGGATTTCCGTCGGCAATCCGGCGCGCTTCATTCCCGACGTTCCGGAATTCCGCCGCTATGAATGCGTTATTTCCGAAATTGACCGCGTCAATCTTCCTTTTGTGGATGAACCCTCTCTTTCTTCAATTTATAAAGGTCCGATTGAAACGCGACAAGATGCACACGGTTTCCATATACCCAATACGCCAGTTTTTCGCATACATCTTTCACAGTGTTCACCTTCAGTTGCCCCTCCCCGGAAATTGAGAGGGACCGTTGCCCTGGAAGCAGACAAAAAAATTATCCTGATTGATTTTTTCCGTTATGTCACTGATCTCCTCATCAAAGAAAGCGGATTTTAACAAGTCATTCCAAATGAAGAAAGTATTTGAATTCAAGAGGATAAGGCATTGGACGTTGCCTGTGGTCATTGGACCGGGAAACAGTTTTTTTTGGTTTCCCGGTAATATTTCTGAACCGCGTCGAGAAATTCCTTTTTCTTGATCGGTTTGGTCAGATGTCCGTCACAACCGGCATCCATGCTTTTTTGTTCATCTTCATGCAACGCATGGGCCGTTAGCGCCACAATGGTTGTCCGTCTGACATGATGTTTGGCTTCCCATTCACGGATAACCCCGACAGCCGTGTAGCCATCCATCACCGGCATTTGCAGATCCATGAAGATCAGGTCATAAGCACATCCCTCCTGTATTTTCTCCACCGCTTCCAGGCCGTTAACGGCGTATTCCACTTTATGGGGCTGTTTTTTCAGATAAGAGGCAATTAGAAAACGATTGTCTTCATTGTCTTCAACCAGCAAAATGCGAAGAGGCTCTATTACGCAGGCATCCTCAGCCGTTGTTTTCGCTATTTCTCTCCCGTTGTCGGGCAAAAGAGAGGTCTGGCTGATCTTCAGTTTGACCGTGAAATAAAACGTACTCCCCGACCATAAAGCGCTTTCAGCCCATATCGCTCCTTCCATCAACATCACCAATTGACGGCAAATGGCCAACCCGAGGCCGGATCCTCCAAAGTTGCGAGACAGAGATGAATCAACCTGCATGAATTTGTCAAATATCAGACCCAGTTTCTCCTCGGGAATACCAATTCCCGTATCCTTGACGGCAAAGAGCAGATCCACCATGTTTTCGCCAAAGGATGCTGTGTTGTCCAGTTTACCGTTTTCTTTTATCTTTTCCACATCAATACGAATGCTTCCCGCTTCTGTGAATTTCAGAGCATTCCCGACAAGATTCATCAGAATCTGACGAAGCCGGTCCGGATCGCCCATCAGTTGATCCTCCACATCCGGAGCAATGCTGCAAAAGAAAGCGACTTTTTTCTCAGCGGCTTTAAAAGCCATGATATCTTCAATACCCTTCAGAAGATCACGAAGCGAAAAAGGAATGGATTGGAGCGTAATTTGTCCGGCCTCAATTTTGGAAAGGTCAAGAATATCATTGATGAGTTTTAAAAGGTTTTCTCCAGCAGAACGAAATACCTGAACATAACGACGCTGTTCCTCGGAAAGCGTCGAATCCCAAAGGAGATCGGCCATGCCAATAATGGCGTTCATAGGGGTGCGGATTTCGTGGCTCATATTCGCCAGAAACTCGGATTTCGCTGCATTGGCTATTTGAGCGCTTGCTGCCATTTCCTTGGCCAGGAAGGTCTGCTCGGCAAGCGCCACATTCATTTGCCGCAATTCCTCCTCCGCTTTTTTACGATCAGTGATATCAATCATCACACTTAAAAAATATTGTTTCCCCTGACTACTGATGATTTCGCCGGAAAAGAGGCCATGTAAAATGGCACCATCTTTTCGACGTACCTGCAATTCAAAATCGGTCAGACGGCCGTTTTTTTGCAGCAAAGCGTATGCATCAATGCGTTGCTTTTCCTGTGCAAAAAGACTCAGTTCCACCGCGGTTTTCCCGATGACGTCCTCTTTTGAATACCGTAAGATCTGCAGAAAAGCATTATTGACATCGATAATGCGGTGATCCGGAAAAGCGGAAAGCGCCATAAGCGCCGGGTTGTTTCGGAACAGACGCTCAAAACGCTGCTGCGCCTCTTGTTCCGCACTGAGGTCCTTGCTGATGCCGAAAACACAATCCTCACCGTTCCATCGTCCCAACCAGATCCTCGTTTCAACAGGCACCAGAGAACCATCTTTGCGTGCCAATGGCAAAGGACAGATTTTCTGTTCGCCCCGAAGCATCGCTGAAAAGATTTCCTCTGCTTCCTGCCGCCTTTCCAACGGATGCAAATCCAGCACATTCATCGCTTGCAGTTCAGAGGATCGGTAGCCCAGTTTCTGGAATACCGCCTGGTTGGAAAACAGCAGTTGCCCATCGGGCTTTCCGACAACAATCATATCCGTCATCGTTTCAAAAAAAGTGCGGAAATTCACTTCACTGTCCCGCAAGGCGTTTTCGGCTTGCTTGCGGGCAGTAATATCCCGGCTGATGCCCAGAATGCCGATTAACATTCCATCCGATCCCCAATAGGGAGTCTTGAGGGTATCGAGTAGCTTTTTTCTACCGTCGGGATAGGTAATCCATTCCTCATTCTGGCGCTGTCGGCGTAGTGTGAGCATTTGCCGGTCGTACTCCCGAAAAGATTCCGCCACGGCTTTGTCGAAAAGATCATAATCCGTGCGACCGACAATTTCTTCCCTGGAACGTCCGACAAACTCGCTGAAGGGAGGATTGCATCCCAGATAAACCCCCTGATTATCCTTGAAGAAAATAAGATCAGGAATGGAATCCAGCAATGAATTGATCAAACTGACCTGCCTTTTCAATTCTTCTTCCGCCTGCTTGCGGGCGGTGATGTCTCGGCTGATCCCCAAAATGCCGATCAGCGTCCCGTCCGCTTTCCAGTAAGGTGTTTTGAGCGTATCCAGAAGCTTCTTCCGGCCGTCAGGATAGGTAATCCATTCCTCATTATGCTGGGTCTGGCGAACCTCCATCATCCGCCGATCATATTCCCGGAAGGAATCCGCTACCGACGATTCGAAAAGATCATAATCCGTCCGACCAACAATATCTTCTTTGGAACGTCCGACTAGCTCGCTGAAAGAAGGATTGCATCCCAGATATACGCCGGAAATGTCTTTAAAGAAGATAATATCGGGAATGGAATCCAGCAGTGCATTGATCAGAATAATCTGCTGCCGTATTTCCTCTTCCGCCTGTTTGCGTTGGGTAATATCTTCCTTCACTGCGATATAATTGGTAATTTTGTCCTTTTCATCCAGAAGAGGAGAAATGGATACATACTCCCAGTACACATCACCGTTCTTTTTCTTGTTTTGAAACTCTCCCCGCCATGTCTGTCCTTTGGTTATCGTCTCCCAAAGCTGCCGATAGGTCTCAGGAGAGGTCGCACCGGATTTTAAAATTCGGGGGTTCTGCCCAATAACCTGTTGATAGCCATAACCGGTGACTTCCGTGAATTTGGCGTTAACATAAGTAATATTGCCTTCGGGATCGGTGATCACTACGGAAGCGGGACTTGCTTCCGTGGCCAGAGACAATCTTCGTAAGGAATCCATCACCATTTTGCGTTCTGTAACATCGTTAAACGTCACCACGGCGCCGACAACTTCACCGCTCACCACCTGGGGATGAGACCAGTATTCCACGGGAAAGCTGGTGCCATCGGCTTTCCAGAGCACTTCATCTTCCACATGCACTTTCAAATTTTCATGAAAAGCGCGAAATATTCTGCATTCTTCAACAGGCATTGCATTGCCATCCGCATAGGAATGATGGATCAGCTGGTGCATGTTCTTGCCAAGCAGTTGCTCCATGCCGGAATACCCCAGCATTTTTACGCAGGAGGCATTGGCAAAGGTGCAATTGCCATTCAGGTCAATGCCATAAATCGCCTCTGCCGTCGAATTGAGCAGCAGACTGACCTTTTCTTCGTTCTGTCGGGAAGCTTCTTTCGCCTGCTTGAGCACGGTGATATCAATGATGGAAGCGATCGTTGCAGGATTGCCTCCCATCGTGGTAGCGCCGATATACAGGGCAATCCATTTCATTTGTCCGTCTTTGGTGAGAATCTTCAATTCATGCTGATCAACAATATCCTCCCCCTTTCGTCGTCTCTTGATCATTTCCTCAACCAACTGTCGGTCATCAGGATGCGCCAGGTCTGCGATGCTTAGAGAAAGAAGCTCTTTCAAGCTATAGCCGCTCAATCCTTCAGCCGCAGGATTGGCATAAATCAAACGATTGTTCTGGTAAAGCAAAACGGCCACAGGCGTGGATTGGGAAAGAATCCGGAATTTGTTTTCACTTTCCTGAAGAGCTTTTTCCATCAACCTGCGCTCGGTGATGTCCCGGAAGAACCAGATACGCCCCAGATACGCCCCATCAGCCGTAATCAAAGGCGCGGAATACCGGTCCAGCCATCTCCCGTTTACCAGTTCGATCTCCTCCCTGCTTTTTTCCTGGCGGTTTTCATAAAGATATTTCACCCTTTGGATAAATTCTTCAGGATGCTTAATTTTATTGAGCACGTGTTCCAGCATTTTCTGATCATCTTTTTCATCCAGGATATCCTGAGGAATTTCCCATATATTTCCGAACCGCTGATTGGAAAAAATTGCCTTTCCCTCTTCGTTGACGGCCAGGACCCCATCCAGGGATGTTTCGGATTCCGTTTTCAACAGGGTGGTATTGTAGCTTAACGCCGTCACTCTTTCAGCAATCGCTTGTGACATCGAATTGAAGGCTCTGCCCAGTTGACCGATGTCATCATCGCCTTCATGGAGAAGCGGCGGCGATAGATTTCCTGAAGCCACCTGCAAACTGGCACGGGTAAGCGCCGAGAGATGGCGGGTAAGCCAATAACCGATGAAGAAAAGAATGAACATCGAAAGGACGATTTCGACAGCAGCAATGGCAAGACCTTGTTTGATTAACGCATGACGGGCAGTCGTGATTTGAGAAAGATCAATGCCCAGATGCAGATTCGCCAGCTTTTGCCCGCTCTCTTCGATGGAAAGAATGTCATCATATCGATGAATAGCGTCAGAACCGAAAAGAGAAGCGACCCAACCCGTATCCGGAAGTTTCTGACCACTTTTCCGGCCGCTTGAAGCCACGGTATGCCCTTCACGGTCACTGACCATGATATACTCAATGCCTTGCGTGGCCCGGCTTTCGTCCAGAATTGCCTGAACCGTGGCAAAATCCTGTTGCGCCAGAGGGGCTTTCAATGCAGCACCCAAAACGGGCATCATCTGTTTGACCTGCCAGCGGACCTGTTCGATCATGGCATTGTGCAAAAGACGCAGACTGTTGGAAACCAGCAAAGTCAGCATGATCGCTTCCACGCCGATTGCCAAAAGCAAAAAGCGGCTACGGATACTTTTGCGACTGAAAAACCGGATCACTTTTCTCTCCCTTGAAGAATGCTTCGAACTTTAGCAGCGTAGGCATCCATGGGGGTCAGTTCTTTCGGTTTCAGCGTCCGGTAGCCTTCCAGCCTATTGTTTTCGAAATACTTTTTGGCTTCCGATGTTTCGGCAAACGACCAGAGCGCCGCTTCGATCTTTTTTTGATTTGATGCGTGGCGGGCATTGAGCACATAAATCCGGCCAGGCATGGACTTGCTTTGAGCCATCATTCGCAACTGGTTGCGGACCCTGGGCATCAGATTCTGGAAATTCGTCAGAGACATGAACGCAGCCGAGGCGTCTCCGGAAAGAACCAGTTGGGCCTCGCTGTCAGACGCACTGACATACCGGATCGATTTTACGGCTACTTTTTTGTCTTGAAGCCACTGCACCCCCCAAAGGGTTACCTGGGAAGAAGGACCCAAGCCCACAACAATTGCATTTTTTAAATCGGCAGGCTTTCTGATGGCACCATTGGCGGCCACAACCACCACCGACTTAAAATCGGCCTTGTACGTTAAAAACGGGATGTAACCGGCATCCATTTGAAAAAGGCGCGCCAGGTGGGCGGTCGTTACCGCCAGATCATAATCACCGGCCAGGCCGCGTCTGGCAAATTCGTTAAAATCCGGCGCTGTGACGATATCGACCGGATACCCCAGCATTTGTTCCAAATGTTGACGCAGCGGCTGGTACATGCTCAGGATCACCCGCGCGCTGGTGTGCGGGGCAACTCCCACAAGAAATTTTTCCGCGGCTAATGACACGGTTTGAAACATTATCATGATCAAAATGACCCAGCAAACCAGCATTTTCTTCATTCAAGCCTCCCTGATCATTTCATGGAAATGAATAGCCGAATGGGCATGAATAGTTATTTTTCCGAAAAACTACCGATTCTCGACCGCCATTTCAAACCGGTTTCGTCCGCCGGCCTTGGCGCGGTAGAGCGCCTCATCCGCCCGACCAATGCAGGTTTCCATATCCATACCGCGGACAAATTGATTCACGCCCAGACTGATGGTCACTGAAATGTTCTTCCCTTCCCAGGGCGTTGAAAGATTCCTCACGGCCATCAGCAGCTTTTCGGCAACGGATGCAGCTGCGGAAAGATCCGTCTCCGGTAGGATGAGCAAAAACTCTTCTCCTCCCCATCGCCCGCATATGTCTTCCACGCGAAGCGAAGACCGGATCGTATGCGACACCCCCTTCAGGATCCGGTCGCCCGCATTATGTCCATAAATATCATTGACTTCCTTGAAATGATCGATATCAGCCATCATCACGGCCAATGAAGTACCATGACGTTCGGATTTGCTCTTTTCTACCTGAAACTGTTTGATCAGCTCCCGCCTGTTGACCAAACCGGTCAAAGAATCGGTCGCAGCCGCATATTGAAGCGTTTCCTCGGCCAGCAGACGATGAGCACACTCCAGCAGAATTTCATGTAACTTGTCCTTCTCGACCGGTTTGGTGACATATTTATCCACGCCGATATTAATCGAGTTTTTCAAATATTCCACTTCCTCAAAGGCAGTCAGAACAACAATATGCGACGACTTATCCAGTTTTCGGATTTCACCGGCCATGGTAATGCCGTCCATGTTCGGCATTTGAATGTCCGTGATAATGATTTTGGGATGGTGGGCATGATAGGCAGCCAGCCCTTCCCAGCCGTCTTTCGCGGTGATCAGATTTCCGACAATACATTTCAGAAAGACCGTATGCAATTTACGGGCATCTTCATCATCCTCCACGTAAAGCACCGTCAGGCCCTTCATATACTCTTCGTCATGGGGCAATATCGTTATCATTTTTCCTCCTCCACCGACGCTGCATCAGGAATATTCCCACCGATTTTTTTGCACGTTTTCATCACACCATGCCTATCAGACCCGATCCTATCAGGATCTGCGATCTCCTTTATAAAAATATTCTGGCAGTCAACACCGCAAAACCTCTGATGCATGCTGAATTCTGAAATGTATCCGGCACAACTCTTCCCCTGCACTAAAATGGAGAACCGCCAAGGCGAGCTGACGCTTGTCCGCCCACTACCGGACCCGCAGGGGTAAGAATCGTCCACGATGGGACAGGTCCTTTCCCGGTAATTTGGGTAATCGTTGCGCTATGTTTCCACGAGGTAAATTTTCCCGCGAACCACTGGGCAAAACCGTTGATGGCGATATCAGCACCGGATTCGGTCGCAGCCGCACCGAGTTTAGTTTTAATGGCACGAGCTAAATTTTCGGCGCCTAATGCTCCCTCATCCTCCGATTGCGCCGGTGCAAAGGGCAATGTGGATGGAATAGCATACGTTGCAGGAGCAACCGCACTCGGGTAAGCGACAAATGATGGGAAGGCAGTCGGAAAAGCCGGCAAGGTCACAGAACGGCTCCACGCATTCCAGGCATCCCCCAAGGCTGCCGCAATCTTGGAAGCATACTCCCCTGGTACCCTGGCATTGTAAAAACGATTCGCCAAATCCCCACCCAGATGAATCCCACTCGTCAGACACCCTGGCGGAAAGGTTGCCATTGACCCATTGACCTGACCCCTGATGACGGCATGGGATATCCAGGCATTCACACCATCCGCAGCAACGCTTTGAGCCCGGCTCAACCAATCCGCCCAGCGTGGCGCTAAAGGAACCCGGTAATCCAAAACATATTTTATCTCACCCGTTCCGATCGTGCGATTCGGGTCAATATCGAGAAAGAAGTTGTGAGTCCCGGGAAGAGCGATCCACTGCACTTCTACATCCACTGTGGCTCCGGCAGAAATGTTCTGCATCACTCCGGATAGAATGGTCTCCGTAAAACGGTTTATCCGCCATGGAACTTGCTGCAACGGATAATTGCAGCTGTTTTTTACGCTGAAATTGAAGGTGATGGGCGTTCCTTCTTGAGCCGGATGCTGAGCGCTTGGAAATGCCCAGAATCCCACAATATTGACCTTGCTCTGCGTTGCGCATTGCGGCTTCGAAATACGCTGAAGCTGCGATGAAGGCATAGGGATTCCCTTTTGCTCCAACTTTAAGGCGCCGGTGGAAGTGGCAGCAAGGGCATACTGACCGAAACCTGAAAGAAGAACGGCAACAAAGAAACAGAAAATGAGTTCAAACATTCGGCTGGCCTTTTGCCAGGAAATGAC
Organism: Smithellaceae bacterium; assembly: GCA_035416785.1. Classification (GTDB taxonomy): domain Bacteria; phylum Desulfobacterota; class Syntrophia; order Syntrophales; family Smithellaceae; genus UBA8904. The sequence continues at coordinate 15,128 of DAOLNX010000043.1, forward strand.
GTTTTCACCAAAAGGCGGGCAGACACTATCATAAGAATCATTAGGAGGGACGGTACGATTCGCCATAAAAAAGATCAGACCTCACTGTATGAAAATGGACAGAAACCACCTCAAACACTTTTTTGTTTTCGTGTTGTTAATCATGGACATCCTCGGGAAGTCAAGGTGGTTTTTTTCACCATCCGGGATCTTTACGATCAATATATTTGATTTATTCTAAATTTTGAATTAATATAAATTAAAATTATTTTATTGTGCAGGAAGATGACAAAGAAATTTCAGAAAACAGCACAGAGAGCCGCAATTATGGACTATCTCAAGGATAACCTCTCCCATCCAACGGTAGAGGAAATCTACCAGGCTGCCTTAAAACAACTCAACACCATCTCCAAGGCGACGGTCTATAACACCATGCTAACTCTGAAACAGCAGGGTATTGTCCGGGAACTGTCGATTACAGGTTTGGATTGCAAAAGATATGATCCGGACATCCGCCACCATACCCACTTGATCTGCACAGACTGCGGTAAAATTGTCGACGTGCATTTTTCATTGCCCCTGGAAATTTCAGTAGCGCAACAACAGGGATTCGAAATCCGGGATTTTGACATTCAATTTTATGGTATCTGTTCCGCGTGCAAAAAAGCCGATCAGAAACCGACTCAGGAAGAAACTTCAAAAAAGAGGTAACGGCAAGAGGCATTCATGAAACGACTTGTCGCGGCGTTGAAATCCTTTTTCAATCTACCGTTACGCATGAGTCCATGCAAGGTTTGGTTTTGTCTTCTGGCCGTCGGCCTGCTGATGGTCGTTTTCGCCGGACCCTTGCACGCTGCTTATGTCAAGCGCTATACAACAATTGCCAATGGCGGCATGACCTATACCGGCAATACGCTGGGCCTGTCCAAAGCGACCGGGTCCAATCAACCGGGAACAAACGGTTCCATCGGCGCCTTCATCACAACGGACACAGCGCTCAAAGTGGGAACCTTCCCATCCGGAACAACTCTGGATTGGAAAAAAAATTCTTCTGCTGCCGTGTTGCGCCTGCCTGCCGGCAGCAGCGTAATTTACGCCGAACTTATCTGGGGCGGCAGTTATAATTACGGCGGCCAGAACGTCAGTGCATCGCTGAACAGCGCCGTGACCTTTTCAGGGCCTTTTGGCAGCGCAGGCATCAGTCCCTCTCCATCCACAGCCTTTACCACCGGGTCCGGAGAGTACTACTATGTTCGTTCTGCAGACGTGACAACAATGGTTCAAGCCGGAGGATCGGGAACATATACCGTGGGCGGCGTTCCCGCCACGGTTGCCGCCTCGGAAAATAACGCCAACGCCGCCGGTTGGACCCTGGCTGTCATTTACGGCAATGCCTCCCTACCGGCCCGCAACATGACGATCTTTGTGGGCGCGGAACTAACCAGCTCCTCGGTATCCACTACCTCTTCCGTCAGCGGTTTCTGCACGCCGGGTTCAGGAACAATCAACGCCCGGATGATGGTCTCGGCCATTGAGGGAGATTCAGGCATCACCGGTGATCAGATGAGGTTCGGTCCGACTGTAGGAACACTTGCCGCCGTCTCCGGATCCAACAATCCGCTCAGCAATTTCTTTTCCTCGCAGATCAATCAGGATAGCGGCGCTCTGGATACAGCAGGAACCTTTGGCTCCCGAAACAGCACACCCGGTTCGCAGGGAAGCGGTGTGAGAACAGGATGGGACATTACCAATGTGGACGTATCCGGCAGAATGCAAAGCAACCAAAATACGGCGTATGCGCGAGGAACCACATCAAGCGACCGCTATACAATCACCACCATCGGCTTACAAATCAATGTCGGCGCTCCGGTATTCCCGACGGCTGTCCTGTCCGTGGATAAAACCACAACCTACATTGGAGACATTCTGACCTATACGGCAAACCTCAATAACACCGCCGGATCGGCAGACGCTCTAAATGTTAATTTCACAAACGCCCTGGCACCGGGAACGGCCTTGGTTGCCGGAAGTTTCAAGGTCAACGGCGTAGTTCAATCCGGTGCAGATCCTGTAAGTGGCGTCAACATCGGAACCGTAGCCGCCGGTGCAACCGTTACAGTTTCTTACCAGGTCAGAGTTACCTCCATTCCCCTTCCACCTGCGACAGCAACTTATCCGGGACAGGCCTCCTGGACCTATCAGTATCAAAGCTGCGCCGGCTACCCCCTCAACAACGGCACAACCACAACGAATGTCAGTACAACAGGAACCGTCCGCCTGCAACCGACAAAATCCGCCACTCCCCCCGGCAAAGCGCTGCCGGGAGACCAAGTTACTTACACCATCACGATCCCCAATACGGGAACGGCGGATACCAGCGGCGCAACGCTTGCCGATCCGATTCCCGCAGGAACAACCTATGTCGCCAATTCGACAACCCTCAACGGATCAGCCGTGTCAGATGCAGGCGGCGCAATGCCTTTTGCCGTCGCGCGTCTGGTTAACAGTCCAGGCGGCAGCTCGGGACAAATTAAAGTCGGGGAGACGGCAACCATCACCTTTCGAGTAACCATTAATGCCAATCCTCCTAATATCATTACCAATATTGCCACGATCGATCCCGATGGAACCGGTCCTGCCCCAGCAATATCAGTGCCCCTGACCAACCCGCCGGTCCAGGCAGATCTGGCCGTAACCATTTCCGACAACCAAACTTCCGCAGTAGCAGGGTCGCCAGTCAGCTATGTGGTCACCGTGACAAACAATGGCCCGGACAGTGTGATCAGTCTGGACCTTGAGGTGCCCCTTCCCGCAACAATTCTTAATCCGGTCAGAACGCCTTCCAGCGGCAACTATAATGCAAGCAGCGGCGAATGGACCGGTTTGAATCTGGCATCCGGAGGAAGTATTACGTTGACAATCACCGGAACGATCTCGCCTGCGGCAACTGGAACACTGACCGTACCGGCCACCTTGTCGCCATCGCCCGGCGTTCAGGACACAAATACGGCAAACAACACCGCATCGGATACGGATACTTTGACCTACGTTGCAGATCTGGCCATCACAAAAACAAACGGGAAAACATCTGTTTTGCCTGGCAGCAATATTCAGTACACCATAACCGTGACCAACAATGGGCCAAGCCGTGTGGACAGTGTAACGGTTGTTGATCTTCTGCCGGCACTGTTGCAAACCCCAGTCTTTACACCGGTGCAGGGTGTATATAACGAAACAACCGGTCTGTGGACAGGTTTGAACCTCTCTCCTGGTCAGAGTGCCGTCCTCACACTGACAGGAACTGTTGATGTCAGTGTGACAGGAAACTTTGTCAACACGGTCACTGTGTCACCGCCTGCCGGCGTAACTGATCCCCATGCAGGAAACAACACGGCAACGGATATCGACACCACATCTCCGCAAATTACACTGGCCAAGAGCGTCGATCCCCCGAATGTGACGCCGGGACAAGAGATCCTTTTCACGATATCCTACAAGAATATCGGGGGCAGCGCAGCATCCAGCGTCATCATATCCGATACCATTCCTCTGAATACAACCTACGTTTCCGGAAGCATGAGAATTGGCAACGGAGCCTCCTCGTACGCAACGGCAAGCGTCCTTACCGATGCAAACGACGGCGATGAGGGTCAGCTGAGCGGTTCAAGCATCATTTTTACCATCAGCACCGTTGCCGCCGATGATGGAATGGCCAATATGGGAACTGACGAAGGCAAGGTTTATTTTAAAGTCAAAGTCAATTGAGGCATTACATTTCTCGTTGGTTGAAGAAAGCTGAAAGATTAGGATGGAAAGCAAGTAAGCACATGAAAAGATATCAATAATGAAGAAAGGAGCAAAATAATATGGTCAGCATGCATAGGCAAAAGATATTGGTTTTTATTCTTTTTTTGATCTGCGTCTTTTTCCTGCAAACCGTTGCATCTTCGGCACAGCCATTGCCGCAACTGGATTTGAAAACGACCGTGGAAAAGGAAGCCAAGGTTAAGAAAAAAGGAAAGCAGGTTTGGGAGCGGATACCCGTCGAGAAGACAGCGAAGGGCGATATTCTTGTTTATACGATAACTTATCTCAACAAAGGGAAGACGGAGGCTGTTGATGCACAGATTATTGATCCTATTCCCGTTGGCGTTGTCATCATTCCGGAAAGCGCCGAGGGAAAGGATGCGGAAGTGACCTGCAGCACGGACAGCGGCAAATCCTGGCAAAAACCGCCCTTGACCATGCAAATCACAAAACCCGATGGGACAAAAACTGTACAACCGGTACCTGCTGAAAAATATACCCATATCCGATGGATCATCAAAAAACCGGTTTTGCCCGGTCAGACCGGCCGGGTCAATTTTAAAGCAAGCGTAAAATAGCTAAACCTATTAATGCATTAAATAAGAAATTCACAGATAACAAACAAGGAGGTTCACATCATGCGGAAACTATTTTTTACCTTAGTCGTACTGCTGTCATTGGCAGTGGTTACAGGGCCGTCGCAGGTTATGGCGGCGGGAACTCTCGCCGGAACGGCTATTTCCAACCAGGCGTATGCCGATTACAAAGATGCCAACGGAAATGCCATGACGCGAGTCTATTCCAACACGGTGACGGTAACCGTCTCGCAGGTGGCCGCTGTAAGCATCGTTCCGCCGACGATCAGTTCATCGGCCAAGAATGGAGATGTTATCAACTATCTTGTCCAGTTATTCAACAACGGTAACGGACACGATACCCAGACGTTCAGCTATGCCACGTCGGGTGATTGGACACCGACATCCGTCAAGATGTTTTACGACATCAACAACGACCATGTCTATACCCCGGGGACAGATATCCTGCTCACGGAAACCTCGCCTGGCTCCAAGACGTACAAAACCGTCAACGGTTCAGGCGCTCCCGTGCAGATTACTCCGGATGACGACTACGATGTCATTATGGAGGTCACGGTGCCGGCGGCGGGTGTTGCACCGAACAATACCAAAAGTGTCATTACAATCAACACGAAATCCGATTTTGACAACACCAAAACAGCAACGGGAACCTACACAACCACGGTCCTGGCAGCGGCCATTTCAGCTGTTAAAACCCACACGCCCGTGGGAACGCCTACCTACCTGAAGCCGGGAGACATCATCACATACACCATTACGCTGACCAATAGCGGCAGTATTGATGGAACGACTTTTCTGGTGTCGGATCCTCTTCCCGCAAGTATGACCTATGTGCCGGGATCCATCAAGGTAAGCGTTAACGGCGGAGCCTTTACGGTAAAAACGGACACTGCGGATAACGACGGCGTCAAGTATGACGCTGCAACGAGATCGGTCATCGCCCCCGACGGAGCAGCAGTGCTCAACGTAAGCGCAGGACAATCGTGGGCTGTCCAGTTTCAAGCCACACTCAACACGGGAACAGCATCCGGAAGCGCGGTGGTGAACCAGGCAACCATTTCATACACATCCGGCACCAGCAACATCACCATACAAACCAACGGAGATACCATTCTTGTCTCCCAACTGGCCGGCATCGATTTGACATCAGCGGCCACGCCGATAACAGGCAACCCAGGCGATAAGATCATTTATCCTTTTACCGTTACCAACAACGGAAACGCTGCGGATACCGTCAACCTGTCCACCTCATCAACACAGGGCTGGACCTGGGCGATCTGGGCGGATGCAAATGGCGACGGCATTCCTGGAAACAATGGTGATTATCTGCTGACGGATACCAACGGCGACGGCAAGATTGATACGGGAGCTCTTTCTCAGAACAGTTCCGTGAATCTCCTGGCGGTGGCCACGGTTCCTGCCGGTGCATCCAACGGCACGACCGATACGATTACCATTACCGGCTCATCGGCATCGGATACAACCAAGACGGACACGCAACCTTTCACCACGACCGTCAAGGCCCCGGTCATGTCGGTATCCAAAGCGGTGATCGCCGTGCAGGCTCCCGGTACAGCGGTCTGCACACCGGCCAACACAACAACCGGCGCACCCTGCGTTGTGGTTCCCGGAACCATATTAACTTACCGGGTGACCGCAACCAACTCCGGAACAGGCAATGCAACCAATGTTATCGTAACCGACTTAACTCCCCAATACACGACCTATCAGTCGGGTACCATTAAAACCGGATCATCCGCAGGCAATCTCACGATCCGAACGGATGCCGTGGATGGAGACGGCGCAGAATACAACACGGGCAATCGCGCCGTGGTCGTGCCCGACGGAGGGTCTTTAACTTTGGGGCCAGCTGGCATTTTGGTGCTTGAGTATCAGTTGATTGTCAACTGATAGGACATTATCGAGAGAATTGTTAAGGAATTCCGCATGATGAAATTTCTGCGCCATCTTGCAGAAATGACTTGTCCGTGGGGACGGGTTCTCGTCATAACTTTTGCCATTCTGTTTTTATGGACGGCAAAAGGCATAACGCTGACCCCCCCCAAGGGCACGCCTGTCATCAATACCGCCACGGCACAATACTTTGACAGCAATGGCGGTGGTGACCTCTTTGGAAATCCTCTTATCGCAAACAGCAACAAAGTTTCATTGATTCTGGACAGTGCGCCGAGACTCCATATAATCAAGAACGCCGATTCCGATCCCGTATCGGCAGGCGCGATTTTGAATTATACGCTCACCTATGAAAACACCGGCAATGACGCAGCCACAGGGGTGATGATCGTGGACACGCTTCCGGGCAATGTCACTTTTCAAAGCGCATCATCAGGCGGAATCTATAATTCCGCCAACCGAACAGTTACCTGGACTGTCGGAACGGTTGCTTCCGGCATAAAGGAAATTCTGAAAGTGACCGTGCAAACCCATGCAGGTTTGGCTCCCGGCACACGGATTTCGAATCACGCATCCATAACCTCCGCAGAACACACCGCAGATACAGCAACCATTACCACAAAAATTGGTTCAGCCCCTAATGTGGTGATCATCGATTCCGCATCGGTCACCGCCACAACGCCCGGGGGGTGGATTGACTATACGATCCATTACAGCAATAAAGGCAACGCGCCAGCAACCAATGTTTTCCTTCACAATGACCTTCCACTCCAAACAGCCCTCGTTGCAGGGTCCATCACAGGAGCAGGCCATATTCTCAATCGCACCATTACATGGTCGTTAGGTTCTTTACAGCCGGGAGATTCCGGATCGGTCAATTTCCGGGTTCAGGTTTCCCCCTTAGCAGCAAGTGGCGATGTTATCACCAATATTTCAACAATTACCAGCAGCGAAACTGCTGTTTTAAACTCCAATCAACTGTTCACTCCCGTTGTTGCAGCAACCAGGACGCCCGGTGAGGTGGCATTTTTCGACACCGCCTGGCAGCCTGCATACGGTTATCTGAGCAGCGATATCGTCTATCTTCAGGTCAAGGACCTCGATCAGAACATTGACCGGGCAAGTGTTGAAACCGTAAAAGTCGTTTTAACGAATCCGGCAACCGGTGATACGGAAACCATTATTTTGACGGAAACCGGAAACGACACGGGTATCTTCCGCGGCAATATGCCCATTACATTAACTGCCACGGCCAAAGGCGATGGAACCCTGACGGTTGCCGCCAATTCTAGGATTCAAGCCACTTACACGGATATTCTGGATACAGCACCTGTTTCCAATGCCTCGGCATTGATCGACCCGTTAGGCATTGTATTCAATTCCATTACCGGAAATCCGGTGCCAGGAGCCATTGTAACCTTAAGGAACTGGAACGCGTCTGCCAATACCTGCGATCTAACCAGCTGGCCCACCCTTCCCGCCGGGCAAGTCAATCCGGCGTTACCCACGGGCACGGACGGTAAGTTCGCCTTCCCTCTCGTGCCTCCGGGTGACTATTGCTTTCAGACAACACCGCCAACGGATTATACTTTTCCATCCGGAATTGCGGACGCCGATCTGCCTGCCGGATTTACCATCACCCCTGCCTCTCGGGGTGGAAAATTTACCTTGAATGTCGGAGATCCTCCTCTAATCAGTGATATTCCTGTCGATCCTTCAGCGGGTCGCCTGACCATTACCAAAACGGCCAATAAAACCACGGCTGTCATCGGCGATCTAATCATATATTCATTATCCTTGACCAACAACGGCCAATCTCCGGTCACCGGTGTCGCCATCGCCGATGTCATGCCTCACGGGATCGCATATATTAAAGGATCAACACAGCTGGAAGGCGTTGCTTATACCGAACCACAGGCAGCAGGAGGACTCCGGACACTGACCTGGCAAACCGGGTCACTGGCTCCCAATAAGTCTCTAACCCTTTATTATCGAGCAGTGGTGGGGCCGGACACTCAGACGGGTGATGCGATCAATACCGCATCTGCCTCAGGCAAAAGTCTTGGAAAAGGCATCTTATCCAATAATGCCTCATTTAAGATCAAAATCACGGAAGGCGTTTTTACAAACAAAGGAACCATTATCGGACGAGTGTTTATTGATCAGAATGGAGACGGATTGCCAAATCAAGATCCAGGCGTTTCCGAAGCTGTACTCTATCTGGAAGACGGCACCCGTATCATCACTGATAAAAATGGAAAATTTTCCATCACCGGCATTGAACCGGGAACGCATGTCTTGCGACTTGATGAAACAAGTCTTCCGCGAGGTCTTATGCCGAAACCAATTTCCAACCGGTTTATGACAACCGGCACTTCCCAGTTTATCGATATGAAAACTTCCGGCCTGTTCAAGGCTAATTTTGCGCTGGATAAGACGAAAGACTATCAAGAACCGGATCAAGCGCAAGCAAAGCCGGAAAAAGGCAAGGAGAGTCTGCCTGCCGTGCCGGTGACATCCCCAACCACCATTCCAGGACCAACTGGAACAACTGAAGAAAAAACGATTCCAACTGCCCTCACCCATACAGGCATTTATCCGGCGGTTCAGGATACGAATACTGCTCATGTACCATCTGCTCCGCCCGCAAATCTAGACACGACGGAAACGCAGGTAAAGGGAAAAACAGCGTCAGCACCGGCACAAGAAAGCCAAGTACCGGAAATGGTCCGTCCGGAAAAATCCAGGGAAGAGACAGCTCCCGCGCAGCAGGGAAAAACTATCCCGGAAATTCAGCAAACTTCTGAAAAAACGTCAGAAGTGCCATTGGAAAAGCAGATCCTGACCATGACCCCCGAACTTGCATTCCTGAAACCTCAAGATCAAGCCGTAATCACACGCAACAGCACTCGTGTGCTGGTTAAATGCCCGACGGATGCCGTTCTGACCCTAACGGCCAACGGGAATACGGTGGAAAACCGCCAGATCGGCAAACAAATCAAAAATGAACAGCGACGAGTCGTAATTTACGAATTTATCGATGTCCAACTCAACGCCGGCGGAGAGAACATCATCAAAGCCGAGATTAGAGATGCCTTCGGCATTGTCCGGGGCGACAAACAAATCCGTCTGCAAACCGTCGGGGATCCGGCTCGCATTGCCATCTTGCCTGACCGGAAAGCAGCGGTTGCAGATGGGAAATCCCTTATCAAAGTCGAGGTTTCTCTTCTGGATCATAATGGTCATCTCATTCCTTACGATGCGCCGGTCACTGTTTCTACCACCGCAGGAGAAATACAAGAAAAGGATGTGGACGGAATTATGGACGGTCATCAGATTCCCTGCCGAAACGGAACAGCAAACTTTACAATTCTTGCACCCCGGGATACGGGAGAAGCTAAAATCAACGTTCAGGTAAACGACCTTACACAATCGGAGGATATCTATTTTGTTCCTTACCTACGCCCGATGTTTATGGTCGGCGTGGGCGAGATTGTCCTGGGTCATGGTCGTTCATCGGGCAACATCAGCTATCTTAAAGACAGGTCATTTTTTGGCGACGGAACCTATCTGGATGGACGGGGCGCATTCTTTATCAAAGGCCAGGTTTTTAAGGACGTTCTCCTGACTGCTGCTTATGATTCCAATAAGAAAAAGTCGGATGAACTTTTTCGCGAATCGGATGCGCGCGTAGACTCGGAAGATAAATACCCCGCTTATGGAGATGAAAGCAAAACGGGCTATGAAGCTCTATCTCGTGAAAATTTATATGTAAAATTGGAAAAAGGGAAATCATTTCTGCTCTATGGAGACTATCGAACCGACCTTACGGAGACAAGTCTTAGTACTTATACACGCTCCTTCAACGGCCTTAAGGGCGATATCCATACAGACAAATTCCGCCTACGCTCTTTTGCCACCCACACCAATCAAAGCCGGTTTATAGATACCCTTCCGGGAAAGGGCATTTCCGGCTTCTATTACTTGAACAGCAAGGTCATTATTGAAGGATCTGAACGGGTCGTAATTGAAACCCGTGATCGTCTGCAGCCGGATCGCATTCTGAACAGGGATGTAAAATCTCGTGGATCCGACTACGATATTGATTACGGTATGGGTACGCTTCTCTTCAAGGCGGCTGTTCCCAGCCACGACGCAGACGGTAATCCCCTCTACATTGTTGTCACCTATGAAGGCATTGCGGAAGGAAGTAAAAAATATTTTATTTATGGCGGACACGGTTCTTATAAACTCCATGAAAGGCTCGAAGCGGGAGCAACCGGTATCGTCGAAGAAAACGCCATAAGCAACTCCTATATCCTGGGCACGGATATCACACTCAAACTGCCCTTCAAAACCATTGTGAAAGCAGAATACGCCAATACCTATGGCCTGTTCGATACAGGTAACATGCTGGAGGCAAAAAATGGTGATGGCTGGTCTGTTGACTTAAAGAGCCAGCCCATGGCAAAACTTGCGTTGAACGGTTATTATAAAACATTGAGTGACTACTTCAGCAACATATCCGCCACAGACGCAGTTCGCGGCACACGAAAATGGGGTCTGGATGCAACCTATGAAGTGATGCCCGGCCTGATGGCAAAGGCTAAATACCTGGATGAAGAGGACCGAATCAATCATACATCTCACAGGCTGGCATCTATCAGTGCAAACAAAAAATTCACCAAAACCGTGATCAACGCAGAGCTGGCTTATGAAACATCCGAAAATCTGACGCCAATGCCGGCGCAGACACCTTTTACGCCAGGCGGACTTCTCAACGGCGTTCCTTTCCTCAACACCTATGAAACACCTGAAAAAGCTACCTTCTTGAAATTGGGAATCGAAAGAGAACTGCTGAAGGATTTGGCTCTGTCGCTTAGCCATAAACAGGATGTT
>DAOLNX010000044.1:0-5636 GCA_035416785.1 Smithellaceae bacterium
CTCGTTTTTTTACGGAATTATATCAGCCGATCGCCACATCCACGCGTTTTTTTATCAATCCGCAACTGGAAGTTCGCCAGCATAATGTGAATATTTTCAATAACGACAGCATGGTAGCCAAGTATCTGGTGCGCTATATCCAGGTCGGTCTTGGAGTGGGCAGGCAACTGAGCAATTGGGGAGAAATGCGATTAGGCGTCTGGCGTGCTTACGGCAGCTATCATGTTAACATCGGTGATCCGGAAATGGGCTCAGACAGCTATAACCGCGGCGGCCTGATTGCTTCTTTTACATTTAACACCCTGGACAAATTTGATTTCCCGACGCGCGGTGCGTTGGCCAGCTTCACGGTCAGCAACAATCTTGAAGCGCTTGGATCGGACAACAATCTCAACAGCCTGATTTTATCCATGCAGTTTGTGAAAACATGGGGAAAATACACTTTCATTCCCGGAATGGTTTATTCCGGTTACTATAACAGCGAAACGGCCATTCAGGACTCATACAGCATCGGTGGCTTTTTCAACCTCTCCGGATACTTTCCCAATCAGCTTTCCGGACAATGCACGGGCATTACCCGCATGATTTTTTACCGCAACATGGGCAGCTTGGGACTGGGCAGTATGCGCAACCAGTTTTACCTGGGCGGTTCCGTCGAAGCGGGAAATGCCTGGACAAAACGCGAAGACATTTCATGGGATACGCTCATTTACGCCGGCAGTGCGTTTTTGGGCCTCAATACTTTTCTGGGCCCCGTCTATCTGACGTATGGCATGGCGGAAGGAGGCCATCAGGCCATCGGGCTTTATATCGGACAGCACTTCTGATTTTCATGACCCTTTTGGGCATTTTCATATAATTGTTGACACAAAACGGCAAAATGTGATAGAAAGTTTCAGGGAGAAAGAACAGAATGTATGAAGTCACGATAATTCAATCATTTTCCGCAGCACATCTTCTGGCGGAGATCGGCGGCAAGTGCGAGGAATTGCATGGACACAACTTCAAGACAGAAGTCACGGTCGGAGCTTCGAAACTTAATTCAGAAGGAATCCTGATTGATTTCCGTCTGGTCAAAAGATGGCTCAAGGACATTTTGGATCGGATGGATCACCAGCATTTAAATGAACTTCCCTTTTTTTCCGGCATCAATCCATCTTCCGAAAATATTGCCCGTCATATCTATCGGGAAATGAAGATGCGGGTTGCAAATTCCCATGTGCAGGTTATGGGCGTCAAGGTTTGGGAATCGGAAAACGCCGTGGTAACGTATAAAGAATCGTTTTAATTTTTCAGTAGTGAAGTTTCAAGTTTCAGCAATGCTGTCCGGAACGACTGAAAACTTGAAACTGAAAACTGTTCATGATGATCGACATTCAAAACCAGAAAGATTCTCGTCGTATTAATATTCAAAAGGTCGGGGTTAAAAATATCAAATACCCGATTATCGTGCTGGATCGCGTACGTGGAACACAGCCAGTAAACGCAACCATCAATATGTACGTCAATCTACCCCATCACTTCAAGGGAACGCACATGAGCCGCTTTGTGGAAGTGCTCAATGATTTCCGCGGTCAGATTAATATTAAAACTTTTCAGACCATTCTGGAAAAAATGAGACAGAAACTTCGCGCTCAGTCCGCTCATATGGAAATTGACTTTCCGTATTTTATCAAAAAAACCGCTCCTGTTTCCAGAGCCAGAAGCATGATGGGATATCGCTGCCTTTTTGCAGGGGAAAATAACGGCGAACAATCCGATTTTCTAGTGGGCGTAGTCGTCCCCGTCACTACGCTTTGTCCCTGCTCCAAGGAAATCAGTGCTTTCGGCGCCCACAACCAGCGTAGTATTGTAACGGTAAAAGTACGCTTTAAAAAATTCTTCTGGATCGAAGATTTGATCAAAACCGTTGAAGATTGCGCCAGCGGCGAAGTCTATTCTCTGCTCAAGCGTGTGGATGAAAAATTCGTAACGGAAAAAGCCTATAATAACCCGAAGTTTGTTGAGGATATGGTTCGCGGTGTCGCGGTAAAATTAAATGCGGATGAAAATTTTTCCTGGTACAGCATTGAAGCGGAAAATTTTGAAAGCATTCATAATCACAGCGCATACGCCTACGTGGAAAAAGGATGACACTATGACGGCCCAGTCGTTTTTTAATTTATATGATCATGGATTTATCCGTGCAGCGGTCTGCATTCCGGAATTGCGGGTTTCCGACACAGTCTTTAACACACAAAAAACCATCGAACTGGCTCAAAAGGCGGACAGGCAAAATGCAGCGCTGGTTGTTTTCCCGGAACTGGGAGTTACCGCTTATTCCAATGAAGATCTTTTTCATCAGGAGGCCCTGCTGGAAAGCACGGAAGCATCCCTGATGGCGATAAAAGAAGCATCCGCCAAACTGAAGCCTGTTTTGGCGGTAGGCGCCCCGCTGCGGTTCCATTGCCGCTTGTTCAACTGTGCCGTCATTATCCATCGCGGGCAAATCCTGGGAATTGCTGTAAAATCTTATCTTCCGAATTACCGCGAGTATTACGAGGCCAGACAATTTTCCCCGGCTTCGGCGGCCCTCCATTCCTCCGTAACTCTGGCAGGTCAAAAAAATATCCCTTTCGGTTCCAACCTTATTTTTCAGGCCGTCAACTTGAATCATTTCAACGTTTTTTTTGAGATCTGCGAAGATCTCTGGGTGCCGATTCCGCCTTCGAGTCTGGCAGCAATGGCTGGTGCAACCGTCATCGGCAACCTTTCCGCATCCAACATCACCGTCGGCAAATCGGAATACCGGCATCAGTTGGCCTCCAATCAATCGGCACGCTGCCTTTCGGCATATCTTTACGCCAATGCCGGTTTCGGAGAATCGACAACGGATCTGGCCTGGGACGGCCAGGCCATGATCTATGAAAATGGTAATCTGCTTGCTGAATCATCGCGCTTCGCGCCGGAGGCACAGATCATTTATGCCGATATTGACCTGGACCGACTGGCGCAGGATCGAATGAGGCTGAATACCTTCAACCGGAACGTATCGGACTATCAAGAGAAGATTTCCGGTTTTCGCACCATTGAGTTTGCGTGGGATCGTCCACGAGGACGTTTGCTGCCCGTTCGCGATATTCCCCGCTTTCCATACATCCCCGCCGACCGGAGTCAGCGCGACTTGCGCTGCTATGAGGCATACAACATTCAGGTGCAGGGATTAGCAAAAAGACTGAAATCCTCCGGTATTCCCAATCTGGTCATCGGCATTTCGGGAGGGTTGGATTCCACGCAGGCTCTGATTGTTGCAGCCAAAACCATGGATTTCCTGGAACGGCCGAGAACAAATGTGAAAGCTTATACAATGCCGGGCTTCGGAACCACCAGGAAAACGTATCGCAATGCGCTGGCCCTGATGAACGCTCTAGGCGTAGAAGCCAACGAAGTGGATATTAAGCCCGCCTGTAGGCAAATGCTTGCGGATATTTCCCATCCTTTTGCCGAGGGAAAAAAGGTTTATGATATCACCTTTGAAAATGTGCAGGCTGGACAGCGTTCGGCACATTTATTCCGTTTGGCCAACATGAGGAATGCCCTGGTGGTCGGCACAGGGGATTTAAGCGAGCTTGCGCTGGGCTGGAGCACTTACGGCATCGGCGATCACATGTCCCACTACAATGTTAATGCCAGTGTACCGAAAACCCTGATTCAATACTTAATCCGATGGGTTGCCCAAACCAACCAGTTTTCGCCTGAAGTATCGCAAATTCTTCATTCCGTTCTGGAGACGGAAATATCTCCGGAACTGATACCCGGCGAAAAAAATGGTCGGCCGCATCAGAAAACGGAAGAAGCGATCGGACCTTATGAATTGCAGGATTTTAACAATTTCTACATCACACGCTTTGGTTATCCGCCTTCCAAAGTGGCCTTTCTGGCCTGGTGCGCGTGGAGAAATAAAAAGCAGGGCTTCTGGCCCGATGTGCCTCCTGAAAAACAAAACTGTTATTGTCTGAAAGAAATCAAGCAATGGCTGTATGTTTATCTGACCAGGTTTTTCAAAACTACTCAATACAAACGTTCCTGCGTACCCAATGCCCCGAAAGTAGGGTCGGGCGGATCACTTTCTCCGCGAGGAGATTGGCGCGCTCCCAGCGATAACGAAACAACCGTGTGGCTGGAAAACTGGAAGAAAATTCCAGAGAAGGAATGAACATATAAAAGATTACTTTTTTTTCTGCAGCGCATCCTTTAATTTTTGCGCAAGCAGGCCCTCCGATCCGGAATCTGCAAACACGGCATCCTCATAAACCAAAGAAACCTCCTTGCTTTTCGCATGATCACCCAGATATTCCGAAAGCCCTTCCCGACTGTGAACATCTTCATGGCAGTAAACACACAGGTTTTCCCAATTGCTGCCGTCTTGGGGGTTGTTGTGGTGATTACCGTCTTTATGATGAACTGTGAGAAGGTGGCGGTTCGTAGCGGAAAAGTCGCGGCCGCATCGGGCACAAACCAATCCATGGATACTGATGGATCTTTCGCGATAATCCTCGCCTTTTTCCGCTTTGGCCGCGCTTTTTATTTCCCGAACAGTCTGCTCTGCAGACTTCCGCCCCTCGGCTGCCAAAGGCTTCTTAGAAACAGCGACTCGCCCCCATTTACTGGAAAAGGTCATTCTGGCCATTGTTCATTCTGAACCTTTTTCTTGTCGGTGAAAACTTCCCAAAAAACCTTAACGCCTTTCGCCGCAGCCACAAAATTGGTCATTTTCCGAAAAAAAGCGGACTGCAGCACAAGCGGATAGATCATCTCCATGCCACCGGCAAGATCACTCATAACCAACTGAATTCGTTCAGAAGTTTCCTTGTACTTTTGTACCTGCTCATTGATGGCCGATGTCGCCTGGTTGACATTATTGGATATTTCTTCCATGTTTTTCAAAATTACGGGCAGCCGTTCGTTCAACGCCTGGAGCGTTACCGTGACGTCACTCACGGCACGCCACAGTTTTAACAAGATCGGAATCGTGAACAGCACCAACAAAAGGAGCACAAGAGCGAATAAAATGAAACCTATTTCCAGATACATGCTTTTTTTCTCCGCAATGATTTAATAAAATCATTGAACTTCTTCATTAAACTTTGGTTTTTTCTTCCCGATACGCTTCCATTCCGGCATCCAGTGCTTTTTTCAGACGACTGGTATTCTCTGCAAGCGATTCCGCACCCTGATGGGCAAGCTCACTGACCTTGCCTTCGATTTCCTCTACTTTTACCCTTGCCGTCCCCTCTGCGTCCTTTAACTTTTTTACCGCCGCTTCATAAGCCGCCCTGCTCGTTTCCGCTGCTTTCTCGTACTCATCCCTGGCTTTTGCCATCAATTCATCAGCTTTGTCGGCAATATCCTGCCTCGTTTCCCTGCCACTTTTCGGAGCAAACAAAATGCCCAACGCCGCGCCGATCAGACCACCGATCACGAATCCCTTTACTAATTCCCAATCTCTTTCCGCCATAAGTCACCCCCTGATTTTTTTTCGGAAAACGTATAACACATTTTATTCTAAATGACCATAAAAGACAAAAAACCGGGTAACCATGGGGTTACCCGGTTCCGAAATTCTGCAATAAATTGCTGAATTATTTTGCCGCTGC
>DAOLNX010000044.1:5736-25806 GCA_035416785.1 Smithellaceae bacterium
GGGGTTACCCGGTTCCGAAATTCTGCAATAAATTGCTGAATTATTTTGCCGCTGCAGGGGCTGCCGGTGCCGCGGGCGCTGCAGGGGCTGCCGGTGCTGCCGGTGCCGCTTCAGGTGCTGCCGGTGCCGCTTCAGGCGCTGCCGGTGCCGCAGGGGCTGCCGGTGCTGCTTCAGGCGGTGCAGGGGCTTCTACTGCCGGTGCTGCCGGCTCTTCTGCTTTCTTGCAACCGATTGCTGCAACAGATAGAGAAGCCAATAATAGCATGCTAACAAAAATGGCCAATACCTTCTTCATTAGACAATTCCTCCTTTCACAAATTTTAGCGTATTGCTGCATTCGCTATACAGCGCGTGACAATACGCTTTTTTTTTATCTTGTCAAGAGATATTTAAACATATATAAGCGAGAAAAAAAAGTGTAAGGACGCTGCAATGATACTTGGCATAGACGTTGGTGGAACCCATACGGATGCAGTTCTGGTTGAAAATTTCCAGCTGCTGAACAAAGCAAAAGTGCTTACAGATCAAGCAAATATCTTAAGTTCACTGCTGGCGGCCGCACGTGAACTGATCTCCAAAGAGAATATTCGCCGAATCAACCGGATCGTGCTGAGCACAACCATCTCGACGAACGCCATTGTCCAAAACAAAACCAATCGCGTGGCCATGATTTTGTTAAATGGACCTGGCCTGTCCCCGGAGACCCTCAGTCTAGGCGAGGACACCTATTTCGCCAAAGGTTATGTCAATCACCGAGGCATTCCCGTAAACGGCTTAAGTCGGCGCCAACTGGCCCATATCAGCCAGGAAATTTCTGAAAAACAAATTCATCACATTGGTATTGTGGGAAAGTTTTCCAGCCGCAATCCCCAGCAAGAACTGGAAGCAGCGGATCTTCTGCAGGAACCTTCCCGCAGAATGTTTTTAGGCCACACTTTGTCGGGACAACTGGGATTTCCAAGGCGCATCGCCACAACCTATCTCAACGCCGCCATTAATGACATCTACCGGAAGTTTGTTGATGATGTTCAGAAATTCATTGATAAAATCAGTCAGGAAATCGGATCAAGCATTCCCGTTTATATTCTGAAAGCAGATGGAGGCACCATCCTTCTGGAACAATCCCTGAGCTGTCCGGTACAGACGATTCTCTCCGGTCCGGCGGCGGGCGTCATGGGCTTTCTGGCGACAACTGCTATTCAAGAAGATGCCGTGGCGCTGGACATTGGCGGTACAACTACGGATATCTCCGTTTTTGCCGATGGAATTCCTCTGCTTGAACCAGCCGGAGTGACCATCAACGGCCGAAAAACCCTCATCCGCGGCCTTTATACCAAATCCATCGGAGTCGGTGGAGACAGTGTTGTAAAAGTTGAAAACGGCCAGATCATCATCGGTCCACAGCGGGAAGGGCCAGCGGTGGCGCTGGGCGGATCCATCCCCACGCCGACAGACGCCATGATCGTGGATGGCATTGTAAAGTTCGGAGATCATGCCAAAGCAAGAGACGCCATCACGGGCATCGCCGAAAAACTGCATATGGAAGTCAAGGCTGCCGCCCATGCGATTGTTGAGCAAATGGCAGAGACTATTGCATCTCATGTTATCGAAATTCTTGCAGAAATTAACAATAAGCCCGTTTATACCATCCACGAACTTCTGGAAGGCAAGAAAATTCTACCCAAAATGCTTTGCGTGGCAGGGGGTCCCGCGGCTGTCGCCCCGGTTATTGCCCGAAAACTGGGCTATCCTTATGTCATTCCGGAAAACTCGGAGGTCGCCAACGCATTGGGAGTCGCTCTTTCTCGGACGACTGCTGAAGCAACCATTCTGGCGGATACGGAAAAACAGGAGCTGGTGATTTGCGAGGAGGGATGCGTTCAAAAAATTCCCCGTTCTTTTTCTCTGGAAGACACAATTGAACTCGGCAAGAAAACATTGCAAAATAAAGCCATTTTGATGGGCGCCGGGTCCGAGGACATTCGCATGGAAGTTACAGAATCGCAATCATTTAATATGATTAGAGATTATTACACAACAGGAAAAAATATCCGCGTAAAAGTGCAAATCAAACCCGGTTTGATCGCCTCCGGCACGGAAAGGTAGGACAATGCCGCATCCATTAAAAAAAACAGGACTCGTCTTTTTCCCGGCTTTTGACTGGGCCATCTCCGCCAACCATCCGGAACGCGAAGAAAGGCTTCTTTACACCCAGGACCAGGTCATGGAAGAAGGCCTGCTGGATTTTCCCAATATTTTTGAATTTAAACCGGGCATCGCCACTTATGACCAAATCAATCGTTGCCACATCTGTGTTCCGAATCCGCAAAATCTGACAACGCATTCTCACCTGATATCCGCCGGAGGCGCAATCACCGCTGCACAAAAAGTACTCACAGGCGTTGTGGATAACGCCTTTGCCCTGGTTCGTCCGCCCGGCCACCATTCCATGCTGGTGGCGCATGGAGCGCGCGGTTTCTGCAATATCAATATCGAAGCCGTCATGATTGAATACATCCGCCATACCTTTGGCATCCGGCGCATAGCCGTTGTAGACACAGATTGCCATCACGGAGACGGTACACAGGATATCTACTGGAACGATCCCGATGTGCTTTGCATCTCTATTCACCAGGACGGACGGACGCTTTACCCGGGAACCGGTTTTACCGATGATTTCGGGGGCCCCAATGCGCTGGGCGCAACCATCAATATTCCTTTGCCGCCCCGAACATCCGACGAGGGTTTCCTGTATGTGCTGGATAACGCTATTCTTCCGATTCTGGATGAATTTCAACCGCAAATCATCATCAACTCGGCAGGACAGGACAATCATTACAGCGACCCGATCACCAATATGAATTTCAGCGCCCAGGGCTATGCGCTTTTAAATGAAAAACTTGCCCCCCACATCGCCGTGCTCGAAGGAGGATATTCCATCGAAAAAGCCCTCCCCTATGTAAATGTCGGAATCATTCTGGCGATGGCCGGATTGGACTACAGTCAGGTTCGGGAGCCGGATTATGACGCCGACAGAATCCGTCAATCAACGGATGTTACCCGGTTGATCGAAAATGAAGTAAAAAAAGTCATGTCCCTCTGGAAAAGAAAAAAAGATCTGAAAAAACAGATTACCGGATCCGCTTCCTACATTCGTCGCGAAAAGAATATTTATTACGATACGGATGACATATCGGAAAAGCAAATCGAAACCGTCCGTGTGTGCGATGACTGCGGCGGTCTGGTCATGATTGAATCCACCGCGGACACCGGCAAGAGAATCTATGCGGTGATTCTTCCTAACGCCTGCTGTCCGGAATGCCGCAAAAGTGGTGAAATGTTTTTCGAAAAAATCAACGGGCTACAATACCACCATATTTATCTTCAGGACAGGCAAAAGGATGTTTTTATTGTAAAATGACTTCCATCCACGACGCCCAGATTCAATTACGAGAGCTGATCGAGCTGATTCAAAAGCTGCGAGCACCGGATGGTTGCCCGTGGGATCAGAAGCAGACCCCGCAGGATATCGGCAAATATCTGCTGGATGAATCCTATGAAGTTCTTGACGCTCTCGTGGAAAACAATCCCCGCCATGTTCAGGAAGAGTTGGGAGATCTTCTTTTTCAGATTTTGTTTATTGCCGGAATTGCAACCGAATCTGGCGATTTTACGCTGGCGGATATCATGAGAACCGTCAAAGAAAAAATGATCCGCCGTCATCCTCACGTCTTTGGAAATGTCAAGGTAAACTCCATTAAGGAGGTTAAAGATAACTGGAAGGAAATTAAAAAAGAAGAACAAAGCAGTCAAACAGAAAATGACAGTCCCTTCCGCAGTGTACCCCGCTCATTTCCATCCCTGAAAAGGGCTCAAAAAATATCGGAGATTGCCTCCCGTCACGGCCTGGATTGGACGACAACCGACGACGTTCTGCAGAAAGTGCATGAAGAACTCGAAGAACTCGACGGAGCGAGAAAAAGCGGAAAACCTCAACAAATCGAGGAAGAAATCGGCGACCTTCTGTTTTCTCTGGTAAACCTTTGCCGTTTTCTTTCCGTGGATTCGGAAAAAGCCTTGAATGGTTCCATTGATAAGTTTATCCGGCGCTTCTCTTACATTACCAACCGGCTGGACACCCACGGACATGCGACACTTCAGGCAACACCCGAGATTCTGGACACCCTTTGGAACGAAGCCAAAGAAAAGAGGATATAAAGCTTCATGGACTATTTTCTGTGTGTCATGGGAATGGTCTTCATCGTAGAAGGCCTGCCCTATTTTGTTTTTCCGGAAAAAATGAAACCTTACTTGCTGAAAATGGCGGTCATGCCCGAGGCCACTTTGAGATGGGTAGGCATCAGCGCGATTCTTCTCGGTTTGATTCTGCTGTATTTCGGAAGACGCTGACAGCTTTTCATTGACAGCCGTTTGCTCATCCGATTATTTTTTCCAATCAAATTATGTTTGCCGGATATCACATGAAGTTAGACGATTTTTCATATTTTCTGCCTGATGGCCTTATCGCACAGCACCCTCGCCCGCAAAGAGACGCTTCCCGCATGATGAAGCTCAATCGCCGGAACCAAACCATTGAGAACGATATTTTTTCATCTTTGCCGGACTGCCTCGAACAGGGCGACGCTCTGGTCATCAACGACTCCCGCGTCATTCCCGCTAGAATCTATGGCAAGAAACAGACCGGCGCCATTCTGGAAATTCTGTTGCTGAACCGCAGGGAAAAAAAAGAAGGTGAAGAAATTTGGGAAGCTCTGGCGCGGCCGGGAAAGAGAATCAACGAAAACGACAAAATTGATTTTGGACCTACCTGCCGGGCACAGGTGCTTTGCAGGCTTTCAGAGAAAAAATGGCTAATATCATTTCAAGCAGACGAGGGTTTTGAAAACTACCTGGAACAGCATGGACGCGCGCCGCTTCCGCCTTACATCAAGCGGAAAAAAAGCCTCGTTCCCGATTCCACCAATGACCGGCAACGCTACCAGACCGTTTATGCAAAAACCTCCGGCTCCATTGCCGCGCCGACCGCCGGCCTGCATTTTTCAGAGAATGTTTTAAACGCCATGCAGTCGAAAGGGGTACAAATCGCAAGTATCACACTCCATGTCGGACTGGGCACCTTCCTGCCGATCGAAGCGGAAAATGTTGAAGATCATGTCATGCAGGCGGAATATTATGAAATCAGCACAGAAGCAGCAGACGTGATCAACCAGGCCCGGCGAGTGATTGCGGTGGGCACAACCTCGACACGAACGCTGGAAAGCGCCGCAGATAAAAACGGCTTCATCAAACCACAATCCGGAGAAACCCGTTTGTATATTTATCCGGGGTACTCTTTTAAACGAGTCAATGGGCTCTTGACCAATTTTCATCTTCCGAAATCCTCTTTATTTTTACTCGTTTCGGCTTTCGCCGGAACGGATTTTGTGCGGCAGGCCTATGCACAAGCGGTTCATGATCATTATTTATTCTATAGTTACGGCGATTGCATGCTGATTGTTTAGGATGGAAACCATGCCTTTTTCATTTGACGTCCTCAAAAAAGATTCGGAAACCTCCGCGCGACTCGGCAGAATCGTCACTTCCCACGGGATAATTCATACCCCCGTCTTCATGCCCGTCGGCACGCAAGGCACCGTAAAAGCCATGCGGCCCGATGAAATTGCAAAATGCGGCGCGGAAATACTTCTGGGCAACACTTACCATTTGTATTTACGCCCCGGACATGAAAGCATTGCCAAATTGGGAGGACTCCACAAATTTATGAACTGGCCGGGTCCGATTCTCACGGACAGTGGCGGCTTTCAGGTATATTCGCTTTCTTCTCTTCGCAAAATTGGCCCGGACGGCGTGATGTTTCAGTCCCATATTGACGGTTCCAGACATTTTTTGAGCCCCCGGAAGGCCGTTGAAATTCAGGAAGCCTTGGGCTCAGACATCATGATGTGCCTTGATGAATGCACTCCCTATCCCGCCACATTTCAACAAACCCTCGACTCTCTGAACCTGACGGTGAAATGGGCCAGATTAAGTCTCGAAGCCAGGACCAACTCCGGCCAGGCGCTGTTCGGCATCATCCAGGGAGGATCCTATCCAGAGTTGCGAAGACAAGCTGTAGAAGAAATGATTCCTCTCGACTTTGACGGCTATGCGCTGGGCGGCGTGAGCGTTGGAGAACCGAAAGAAATGATGTATGCCGTTGCAAGGGAAATTTCGCCGCTGCTGCCCTTTGCCAAACCCCGCTACCTGATGGGCGTAGGCACACCCGACGATCTCGTTTACGCCGTCTCCTGCGGCATCGACATGTTTGACTGTGTTATTCCCACCCGCTGTGCACGACACGGATTATTGTTTACAAATTCTGAAAAGATTGTTATTAAAAACGCCCGCTGGCGGGAAGATCATCGGCCGCTCGATGAAACCTGCGACTGCTACACCTGTAGTAATTATTCCCGGGCCTATTTAAGGCACCTCTACGTCGCCGGTGAGATTCTGGCTTTGATATTGAACTCTATCCATAATATACGCCATTATATGCGTCTGATGGAAAATATACGGTCCGCCATCCGCGAAAACCGTTTTGCAGAATTTAGAAACAATTATTTGAATAAATAAGATGAAATAATAAATTTTTCTGATAAAGAGCATTTCAAGAAATCGTCAAGGGAGGATACGACATTGATCTCAACAGCATTTGCCATGGGTGGCAATCCGCAAGCGCCGGGTGCACAAGGAGGCGGCGATTGGAGCTTTATCATCATGATGATGGTGATTTTCGCTATCTTCTACTTCTTAATGATCCGACCCCAGCAGAAAAAGCAGAAGGAGCTTAAGGAGATGATGGACAATCTGGCTTACGGAGATACGGTCATAACGACCGGTGGCATCCATGGAAAAGTCACGGGATTGGCCGAAAACGTCATTACGCTGGAAATCGCCGATAAAGTCCGCATCAAAATCGCGCGCAGCGCCATCGGCGCCGTTCTTCAAAAATCTGGCTCTTCCGCGCCTCAGTCCCCGGCCAAGTCCTAGGAGAGAAAGGAACATTGCATATGATCAAGTCTTTGCCAATACGAATAGCGATTACCGCCGTTGTCTGCCTTGCCGCCCTGTACTTTTTAATCCCGACATTTTTTACCAGTATTCCATCACCGCTGGACAAATATGTACCCAAGGAAAAAATTCATCTTGGCCTCGATTTGCAGGGTGGCATGCATCTGCTCATGGAAATTGACACGCAGAAAGCTCTCGAAGCCATGATCGAGAGATATTCCAACGATTTGAAAGAATCTCTGATGGAAAACAAAGTCCGTTTCCGCAATATTGAAAAAGTCCAAGGAGCCACGATTCGCTTGGAACTTCCGGAAACAGCCGGAAAAGCCACACTGGAAAAAGTATTGAAAGATCAGTTTTCCGATTTGGAAATCGCATCATCCACCCCGCACGATGGCGGACAAATCGTCACATTGAAGTTTAATGATAAAAGAGCCATCGATCTGAAAAAATTGACCGTTGAACACTCTTTGGAAACCATTCGCAACCGGGTAGATCAATTTGGCGTTGCCGAACCGGAAATCATCCAGGAAGGTGACAACCGAATCCTGATTCAGCTGCCCGGAATCAGCGATCCGGAAAGAGCCAAAAATTTGATTGGCAAAACAGCGCTCCTGGAATTCAAAATCGTGGACGAGCAAAATTCGCTTGATGAAGCGCTGCGTGGCAATGTGCCGGAAGGATCCGTAATTGCCTACGGTTCAAGAACGGACGCATCCGGCGGCCAGAAAGGACAGACGCCCTACCTGTTGAAAAGCAAAACGCTCCTTACTGGCGCTTCTCTGGAAACCGCCAAGGTGCAGATTTCGGACCGATTCGGCGAACCCCATGTTGCGATTAAATTCAATTCTCAGGGCGCGGCGGATTTTGATCGCATCACCAACGAAAACGTCCGCAAGCGTCTGGCCATTGTCCTGGACGGAGTCGTCCATTCGGCGCCTGTGATTCAGGAACGAATTTCCGGTGGTCAGGCTCAAATCACCGGGAACTTTACCATGGAAGAAGCACGCGATCTGGCCATTGTCCTGCGCGCCGGCGCTCTGCCCGCCCCAGTCAATATTCTGGAAGAAAGAACCGTCGGCCCCTCTCTGGGAAGCGATTCCATCAGGCAGGGAATCATGGCAACCATCATCGGTTCGCTTCTGGTCATCTTGTTTATGGTAATTTATTACCGATTGAGCGGCGCAGTAGCCGACATTGCCTTGGTCATCAACATTCTCCTGATCCTGGCAGCGTTGGCGGCTTTCCGGGCAACGCTGACACTGCCGGGCATCGCGGGCATGCTCCTGACGGTCGGCGTCGCAGTGGATGCCAATATTCTGATTTTTGAAAGAATCCGCGAAGAACTTCGGACGGGAAAAACTGCGCGCCTTGCGCTGGATACCGGTTATGACCGCGCTTTCATTACCATCATCGATACGCACATCACCGGCATCATCGCCTCTCTGGTTCTGATGTTTTTTGGAACCGGCCCCATCAAGGGATTTGCGGTCACCACCATCATTGGACTGATCGCCAGTCTATTTACCGCAATTTTTATCACTAGGGTGATCTTTGACTATGTCACCTCGAATTATAACATTAAGAAATTGAGCATTTAAAATTCAAGCGCAAACAGGAGTTCACCATATGAGCATGGAGTTGATCAAACCAGGCGTTAACATCGATTTCGTCGGAAAAATGAAATATGCAATGGTTCTTTCCGCCATCCTGATTCTCATAGGCATCGGATCGGTTATCTATCACGGCGGCTTCAATTTGGGCATTGATTTCGCCGGCGGCTCAATCATTCAGGTGAAATTTTCAAAAAATGTTTCCGCCGATCAGATTCGGACATCACTCAAGTCTACCAAACTGGCAAACAGCACCATCCAGCAATTCGGCGACAACGAGTTTCTGATCCGTACCCATGAATCTTTTTCCGATCAGAAAATGCTGGCGGCAAATGTTGAACAGCCGCTCGCCGCCGCTTTCGGCAGAGATTTTGAAATCCGCCGCGTAGAAGTGGTCGGGGCCAAGGTCAGTGCGGACTTTACACGAAAAGCTATTATCGCGGTTATCTTCTCCTGGTTGGCCATCCTGATTTACGTGACCTGGCGTTTTGAATTTCGGTATGCCGCCGGAGGCATACTGGCTTTGATCCACGACACGCTGATTGTGATCGGGGCCATTGCTGTGATGAACATGGAATTCACCATCAATATTCTGGCGGTTCTTATTTTCGTCATCGGCTTTTCTATCAACGACACCATTGTGACCCTGGACAGAATTCGGGAAATTGTCAAAAGAAATCCCAAACAAAACCTAGGAGATATCATCAATCTGGCCATTAACGAAACCCTCAGCAGAACCATTCTGACTTCTCTGACCGTCTTTTTCACGGTGCTGGCTCTGTACATTTTTGGCGGGCCGGTGATACAAGATTTTGCTTTTGCCATGCTGGTCGGCACCGTCGTAGGTACTTATTCCACGATTTACATCGCCTGCACCAGCGTGCTGCTTTTCGACAATTTTCAGATGGCCAGAACCAGCAGGACGAAGTAATTTGTCATCTTTGGCATTCACAGGATTTGTTATTTTTATCTTGCTTCTGTTTGCCGGGATTTATTTGTGCTTGTTCGGCCTTCCAGGAACCAGCCTGATATTCGTCAGCGTTCTTGTCTATGCCTTTTTCACGGATTTCACCCAGGTCGGTTGGAAGGCGCTTTTGGTTTTGCTGGCCATGGTTATTCCCGCAGAAGCTCTGGATTTCTGGATGGAATCGGCAGGTATTGATAAAGAACCGGTGTCCCGGCAATCCCTGTGGAGCGCTTTCGTCGGCGGGTGGGCAGGCATGATTCTTTTGACTCCCTTTTTCGGGGGTCTTGGTATTTGGGGAGGTTTTTTTCTAGGGGCAACGTCCGGATTATTGATCATGGAACAGGTTCGCACGTCCAAATTGAAAAATCCCGGCCAGACAACTTCCACGGCTTTTCTGGCCATGGCCGGCCGAAAAATGATCAAGGGATTTTTGGCTCTCCTGATGATTTTTTTCACCCTTGCCCACATTTACTCCTAGGAGGCCATTTCTTCCATGAAAACAACAAAGGCTCCATTTCCAGATTCAGATTCAGAACAGAACCACCGAAAAGAGAAATCAGGAAATCAACCTTTAAAATCAAAGGGACAGGAATATATTGAAGCCATTCTGATTGCGATTTTGATCGCCGTCATCATCAGAACATTTATCGTCCAGGCCTATAAAATTCCCTCACGTTCGATGGTACCGACACTGCTCGTCGGCGATCATCTCCTGGTCAATAAATTCATCTATGGCTTTAAAATACCGGTTATCCGTAAACTGATGATTTCCGTAACCAATCCTCAAAGGGGCGACATTATCGTATTTATTTATCCCGAGGACCGCAGCAAGGATTTTATCAAACGCGTAATCGGCGTAGCCGGCGATAAGATTGAAATTCGTAATAAACAAATTTTGGTAAACGACAAAATCTACAAAGACTCCTTCGGCGTTTATGTCGATCCGGTTCTTTATCCGAATCTGGTGCAGCCACGTGACAACTTCGGGCCGGTCATTGTTCCCCGGCAATCGCTTTTCGTCATGGGAGACAACCGTGATGAAAGCCTGGACAGCCGCTTCTGGGGATTTGTAGATCTAGCGGATGTGGAAGGAAAAGCTTGGGTGATTTACTGGTCATGGAACAGCGATGAACAAGAACGCCTTATTCACAAAGTCCGCTGGAACCGCATGGGACATCTGCTCAACTGAACCGTCAACTTTGCAGTTGACAGAAGACCTTCGTCGTTGTATGGGACAAACGAATGTAACTTTTAAAGCAATCCGGCGAGATTGAAAAAGTAAAAGTAATGAAAATAGAATTGAATCAAGTTTCTGACAGCCTTTCTCCTTGCAGGGAAAGGCTTTTTTATATCCGATGGAAAACGCGGCAATTTTTTTACGAACAGAGGAAAGGCGTATGACGGAAAAAAAGCCCCCACGAGTAGTAATGGACAAAGACGGCATAGAACGGTGCCTGACCAGAATTGCTTATGAAATTCTAGAAAAAAACAAGGGCATGGACGATCTTGTTTTGGTCGGCATTCGCACTGGCGGCATCTATCTGGCGGAAAGGCTTCAGAAAAAAATTTCTACCATCGAAGGCAGAAACATACCGCTGGGGATTCTCGATATCACCCTTTACCGGGATGACGCCCCCAAAGCCGGCAAAAAGGCGCCGCTGGGAAAAACTGAAATTCCCTTTGATCTTACCGGCAAAAAAGTCATCTTACTGGATGATGTTCTCTTTACCGGCCGAACCATCCGGGCAGCCATGGACGCCCTGATCGACTTTGGCCGCCCACAAATGATTCAGTTGGCTGTTCTGATCGACCGCGGCCACCGTGAGTTGCCGATTCGCGCTGATTACGTCGGTAAAAACCTTCCCTCTTCTCTTTGGGAAGCGGTAAGCGTCAATCTGCTGGAGAAAAACGGGAGAGACGAGGTGGTTCTTGAAGAAGAAACATAATTTCCAGCAACAAAACAAGGCAATATTCTTATGAAACTTGGGAAAAAAGACATTCTTGGCATGCAGGATATGAGCGTAGACGAAATCCGCCTGATTTTGGAAACCGCTGAATCCTTTCTGGAAATTTCTACACGAGACATCAAAAAAGTGCCGACGCTGCGCGGTAAAAGCATCATCAATCTTTTTTACGAAGCCAGCACACGAACACGCACCTCTTTTGAAATTGCGGGAAAAAGGCTCAGTGCCGACACGATTAATATCTCCGCATCCACCAGTTCTGTCGTAAAAGGAGAAACCCTCATCGACACGGCACGCACACTCGAAGCCATGAATCCGGATATTATTGTCATCCGGCATGGGGCCGCCGGAGCCCCTCACCTGCTGGCAAGACTCGTGAAACAGTCCGTCATTAACGCCGGTGATGGCGCTCACGAACATCCATCTCAGGCACTGCTGGATCTGATGACCATCAGAGAAAAAAAAGGCAGGCTCGACGACCTGAAAGTGGCCATTATCGGTGATATTCTGCACAGCCGGGTTGCACGGTCCAATATTTACGGTTTGTCTAAAATGGGCGCAAAAGTTGTCGTGGCCGGTCCCCCCACGATGATGCCCCGAAATATCGAATCGCTGGGCGTCACCGCATATACCAAACTGGAAGACGCGATAAAAAATGCAGACGTGGTCATGATGCTGCGCATTCAACTGGAACGTCAAAAGCAGAATATTTTTCCATCGCTTCGTGAATATGCCCAACATTATTGCCTGAACAGATCCAACATCAGCCTGGCCAAACCGGATGTCATTGTGATGCATCCAGGTCCCATCAACCGCGGCGTGGAAATATCGCCGGATATCGCGGATGACACGGAACACTCCGTGATTCTCGATCAAGTCAACAAGGGCGTTGCCGTGCGCATGGCACTGCTTTACTTGCTTTCCGGAGGAAACGAATGAAACGGTTACTACAGGGCGGAAGAGTGATTGATCCGGCATCCCATACAGACGAGCAGATGGATCTTCTGATCGAAAACGGAAAAATATCTCAACTCGGCAAAAACATCCATTTTCCACCAGATACGGAAGTTCTGAACCTTGCCGGTTTTATCGTCGCTCCCGGTTTCATCGATATGCATGTGCATTTAAGAGAACCGGGGCTGGAATACAAAGAAACCATTGCCACGGGCTGCCGGGCTGCCGTCACAGGCGGATTTACATCTATCGCCTGCATGCCCAACACGGTCCCGGTCAATGACAACCGCTCTGTTACGGAATTCATCCGACGGAAAGCCGCCGAAGCCAATCTGTGCAATGTTTATCCTATCGGCGCAATCAGCGTCGGATCGGAAGGCAAACAGCTAACGGAATTCTGGGATCTGAAGGAAGCCGGCATCATCGCTTTATCCGACGATGGAAAACCAGTTCCGGATGCCGCACTCATGCGCCGGGCGCTGGAATACGCGCATTCGCTGAATCTGCCGATCATCCAGCATTGTGAAGAAAAAACTCTTTCCACCGGAGGTGTGATGAATGAAGGCTACTGGTCCACGGTTCTCGGACTGCCGGGAATCTCTTCTCTTGCAGAAGACATCATGGTAGCACGCGACATTCTGATTGCCGAATATACCGGAACGGCGATTCATATCGCCCATATCAGCACGTCAGGCTCCGTACGACTGATTCGTGACGCAAAAAAACGAGGTTTAAGCATCACGGCAGAAACCGCTCCGCACTACTTCACCTTGACAGATGAATCTCTTCAAAACTACGACACAAATTGCAAAGTCAGTCCACCGCTACGCGGGAAAGCGGACGTCGCCGCCATTAAAGAAGGGTTGGCGGATGGCACACTGGACGCCATCGCCTGCGATCATGCCCCGCACGGACGTACAGACAAGGAAGTGGAATTTGAATATGCCTTAAACGGCATCAGTGGCTTGGAAACATCCCTAGGATTGAGCCTGCAGCTGGTGCATGACGGCATACTCTCCTTTGCCGAACTCATCTCCAAGATGAGCTGGAATCCGGCAAAAATTTTAAATCTTCCCAAAGGAACCCTGTCTTGCGGTGCAGATGCGGATATCACCATTATCGACCCGGACATGGCTTGGACAGTGGACATACGATCTTTTTGCTCTCGCGGTAAAAATTCACCTTTTTCCGGTCGTACACTAAAAGGACGTGCCCTTCTGACCATCGTGGGGGGCGATATCAAGTACAATGGACGCGGTAATGCGTCATGATCGGCAGAGAAACTCTCAAGACATCCGGCCTTGTCCTACGCACTCACCCCTATGGCGAATCGGACGTAATTGTTTCTTTTTTCAGCAGGGAATTTGGGAAAATGAAAGGAATGGCCAAAGGAGCCAAGAGAAGCAAAAAACGTTTTGCCAATGTTTTTGAGCCTTTTTCCCTCAACAACTTTATTTTCACCCGAAAAAATCGCGATTCGCTTTCATTTATCGAAGCCTGTGATATTATTGATCATTACCCGATTATTCGTCAGGACCTGGAAAAAACGCTGATCGCATCCTATTTCATTGAGCTTGCCGATGCTTTTAGTCCGGAAGGAAAAGAAAACATGGCTCTTTTTGAACTGCTGATGGATTTTCTGGCGTTGCTGGGCCGGGAACAGATTGCCGATACCGCCATTCGCTTTTTTGAAATGCGACTTTTAAAAATTACCGGATTCGAGCCGACGCTTTCTGCATGCATCCGCTGTAAAACACCCGTCACCAACGGTTGCTCCTACAGCTTTTTCCCGCAAGAAGGCGGCATTGTCTGCCGGTCCTGCGCCAGTCCGGAAAGATACGACCAGACCATCTCGGCCGGTGCCGTTCGAACACTGCTGTTGGGAAAAGACATGGAAATTGAAAAAATCAAAAGGGTCTGCCTGTCCAATAATCTCTCCGCGGAATCTCGCAGCATCACATGCGGTTTCATTTCTTTTGTCCTGGGCAGAGAAGTCAAATCGCTCAAAGTCATGGAACAGGTGCGCAGATATTGTCCGAAACCATGAAAAAAATGCGTTGCCCCGAATTGCTTTCTCCTGCCGGCAACCTCGAAAAGTTACGAACCGCCATCCTCTATGGCGCCGACGCGGTCTATGTCGGCATTCCCGGCTTAAGTCTACGGGGAGTTTCGGCAGAAATGCCCCCTGAAGATCTGGCACGGGGCATTGAAGAAGCGCATGCAAAAAATGTTCGTGTTTACGGTGCATTGAATACCTTCGCCCGTAACTCCGATCTGGATCGGGCAAAACGCTTGCTTCCTGATCTTGTCACCTCCGGCATCGATGCTCTGATTGTCAGCGACCCCGGAATGATCCGGCTGATTCGTCAAGTCGCTCCCCAGATACCGCTGCATCTCAGTACGCAGGCCAATACGACCAATATTGAAGCGGTTCGCTTCTGGCAGGATCAGGGGATTTGCCGCATTATCCTGGCAAGGGAATTAAATTTAGAAGAAATTGGAAAAATCGCTCAAGCGGCTCCGGACATGGAGTTGGAAATATTTGTCCATGGTGCCATGTGCATGTCCTATTCCGGCCGCTGCTTTTTGTCATCCTGGCGCAACCGGAGAAGCGCCAACGAAGGAGACTGTTCTCAACCCTGCCGCTGGGAATACCTTCTGCATGAATCCACAAGACCCGATGAACCGATTCTTCTGGAAGAAGACAAACGTTACAGCTATCTTTTAAGTTCAAAAGACTTATGTTTGATTGCCTATCTTCGGGAAGTACAGGCGGCGGGTGTTGCCAGCATCAAAATCGAAGGAAGAATGAAATCTTCCTACTACGTGGCTGTGGTTACCCGAACCTATCGGCAGGCTCTGGATGACCTGAATGATCCGGAACCGGTCAACCACCGCATGGCAAAGTGGATTGAAGAGCTTCAAACCATATCCCACCGCGGCTACACAACCGGTTTCGCGTTTCATACGGAAAAAATCAACGAAACCAGTCCACAAATAAAATATTTCCAAACGCATGAACCGGTCGGTCTTGTCTTGAAATATAACGCCTCTCAAAAACAGATTCTCATGGATACGCGCAATGATCTTCGGGTAGGAGAAAAATTGGAACTTTTGCTTCCGGATAAAACGGTTTTTGTCAATACACAAATCCTCTTCGACGATCGGGGCAATCCCGTCACAAAGGCCCATGCCGGAAATCAGATTTATATCCCGGTTCCGGTTGCCGTACCGACAGGCGCTTTATTGAGAAAAAGAAAGAATTGAGAGAGAAAATTCCCCGCATGTAAAAAAAAGCCCCCGCGGCGAATCCGCGGAGGCTTTTTTTAAATGCTGATGGTTACCGACAGACTACTTCTTGACAACATAATCTACCGCAGCTTCAACACGACGATTCTTGGCGCGTCCCGCTTTGGTCTTATTGGTCGCCACCGGTTTTTCCATGCCATAACCTACTGCTTTCAGGCGTTTTTCATCAATTTTACTTTTCTTGACCATGTACTTTTTCACGGCCTCAGCACGTTTCTGGGAAAGTTTTTTATTGTATGCAGCCTTGCCCACATTATCCGTATGACCTTCAATGGTCACATTCAAATCCGGATGCTGTTTCATGACGTCCGCCAGATGATCAATGTCTTTGGAGTAGTTCTTTTTGATCGTGTCCTTGTTGAAATCAAACAACACTTCCAGAGTTGCCCTGCCCTTTTCCTCGATTTCTTTGGCAACGCGAGTTGCGGGAACAGGTTTTACTTCTTCAACAACTTGCGGAGCGGGTTTTTCTTCAACAACGGGAGCCGCTTCTTCCTGGGGCTTGGCCTGTTCCATCACCGGTTCTGGCTCGGGAGCAGGAGCGCTGTAAACCGCCTCAACCGGCTTTGCACCGCCGAAAGAGAAGTTTAATCCCAAAGAAACCAGCATATTATTGTGCATTTTGTCAAAGGGCATGACGTGGCGGATATCCGCACGGAGAGCAAAATTGTCGGTTAGGAAAAACTTTATACCATAGCCGTAATCTGCAGTGAACTTATCTCTCTTGTCTTCCGTTGTATCCATGTTGGCATCGGTATAGTGAATGCCTCCGACTCCGACTGCCAGAAAAGGAACCAACCTTGCGTCCGGCATCAAATTGATGATGCCTTCAACGCCGTAGTTCAGAACTTCCAGTTTGGGCTTGTTGAAAACTTGATTCATATTGGACTGTCCGTACTGCACATAGCCTTCCAGTCCGATATATTTGGTAAAATTGTACCCCAAACGCAAAGATGCATTCGGCAATTCCCTGTCCATGTCTTCATTGCCTTCAAATACATACATTCCTATTGAAGGCGTGATGTCCACAGAACCTTTGCGGACCTGCGCATATCCTGTTGTGGCAAGCGCCACCAGCATCAGGACAGCAAACAACGAAATAATTTTCTTCATTTTCCCCCTCCTTAAAAAATAATATTAAATTACATTTCCGGGACAGATTTTTATCCGGGCTGAAAAAATCCATCTCTATACCTTATTCATTTACGACCGCTGAACTATAATCAATCACAATAGGGATGTCAACATTTTTAATTCCTTTTTTTATGGAACCAACGTCAATCGCCAAAGCAAATTCCGCGATAAGCAATATGCATACTCATGATATTCTTACCGATTATTCTTATAATACCAATCGTACACCCTCCGGGCAATCCCTTCGCCAACCAGGGAATAAGGAAGCAGAACCTCATTTGCACCGCAAATTTTCAAATCCTCACTCTGCAAAACGGAATCCGCCGTTGCGATAATCACGGCATTGGGCGCCAGCATGCGACAAGTTTTCACCAGCTTGAGATTATTTGTGTTTTTGAGCAACATATCGGGAATTGTGGAAATAATCATGTCAGCGCCGTCAATATGGGCGTGCTTGAGTGTATCCATGCTGCCGATGTCGCCGAATATTCCCTTCACCTGAAGCTTGTCCAGCTCTTTGAGAACTTCCAGGTTGAAATCAATCACCAGAAATTCCTTGAGAAGATCCGGTTCGCTCTGAGCGATCTCTTCCACCAAGGCACGGGCACCGCGATGGTAACCCAATAATACGATTGGGTAATGTTCATCTTCATCCCCGGCCGTATGCTGTGCGGCTTTTGAAGGAAAACCCAGACCGGTGAGCAGCCTGTCAAAAAGAAGGTACAGTTGATGATTTGCCTTGATAAAGTAGGACGACAGGACGGACGTCATCGCCATCGCATAAATGATCAGCCCCATCAGAGACTGCTGGATATGACCGTAGCCCACGCCAAGAGACGCGACTACCAGGGAAAATTCGCTGATCTGAGACAAATTGATGCTGGTAATAAAACTGGTTCTGCGGCCGCTTCCGGACAAAGACAAAATCGGATAAATCGTCAAAAAACGGGAGGCGATGACAAAAAGAACAATCAGAAACGCCATCGTCAAAGTTTCCGCATCAGGAAAAGGTATTTTCATGCCAATGGAGAGAAAGAAAAGTGTCAGAAAAAAATCCCGCAGAGGCAGGACTTTGGCCGTCACATGCACACCATAGGGAAATGAGGCAATCGCCGCGCCGGCAATCAGCGCGCCCATTTCCATGGACATGCCGATCCAAGCTCCCAAACCGGCCATGAAAGCGCACCAGGCAATGGACATGGCCACGACCATTTCCGGCGTTTCGGCGATTCGCTCAAAAATCCAGCGCAAAACATAACGGCTCAGCACAAAACCAACGGCCAGAAGCCCGATTCCCTTGACCAGCGCCAGCCCCACCAGATGCAGTTTGGGGTCCATAAAATTCGGCTGCAACGCCAGAATCAAAATGGCCCACAAATCCTGAAAGATCAGGACCCCCAGACTGATCCGGCCCGGCAAAGTGTCCAGTTCGTACTTGTCGTAGAGCAGCTTGACCACAATGGCCGTGCTGGAAAGCGCACAGAAAAGCGCCAGATAAAGAGCTTCGATCCTGCCTCCACCCAGCGGATAGCCCAGCAGTACAAAAACCCCCAGTCCAATCAGCACGCAGAAAACAAACTGTCCGATTCCGGCATAAATCAATCTGCGTCCGGAGGAGACCAGTTTGGTGGGATTAAGTTCCAGTCCGATGATGAACAGCAGGAGAATCAGGCCGATTTCCGAAATCACTTCAATATTGTCCGGATGCGAAACCAGTTTGAAACCGATTTCCGGCCCGATAAGAGCGCCGGCCACCAGATAGCCGAGAATCACCGGCTGACGGCAGAGCTGGAAAATAAACCCCAGCGCCGTCGCTGCCAGAATGGCAATGCCGATTTCGGGAAGAATGTTGTGCGTAATAACCTTCCTTTCTTACAGGCAGAGTTTTAATATTTTCCGCATGGTATCGGCCGTCACATCGTTTTTTTCACCCATGACGGACAGACCGTGCGCTTCAAGCATTTCCACAATGGTTTCGACATTGAAATCATGGATACCATAATCTTTCAGCTTGGTCGGCACCCCCATTTGCTCGAAAAAATCCCGCGTTTGTCCGATGGCGGCCTCGATCTGCGAAGACTCCGTTCCGGAGGAGATCCCCCAGATTCGCCTAGCGTACTGCAACAGTTTCTCTTTTTTGTTTGCGGCACGGACCTGAAGCATAGCCGGCACCAAAACAGCCAACGTTTGAGCATGATCCAGGCCAAACAAAACCGTCAATTCATATCCCGCGCGGTGTGCAGCCCAATCCTGGGGAACGCCCGCACCGATCAGCCCGTTCAAACCCAGCGTTGCCGCCCACATCAGATTGGCGCGCACATCGTAATTTTCCGGTTCAGCCAGAGCGCGCGGCCCTTCCTCCAGCAGCAAAAGCAGAAGACCTTCCGAAAGGCGATCCTGCACCTTTCCGTTCACCGGATAGGTCAGATACTGTTCAAGAACATGAACAAATGTATCCACCACACCGTTGCCGGTTTGCCCGGCTGGCAGCGTATACGTCTTTGTCGGATCGAGGATGGCAAAACGGGGAAACAGACAATCATTCATCAATGCGCGTTTCATCCCGAAAGACCTGCGGGAAATAATGGACCGGCTGTTCATTTCCGAACCGCTGGCCGGCAGGGTTACCACTGCGCCAACCGGCAGCGCCCGGCAAATATCCGCCCCCTTGTTTTCCAGAAATGAAAACGGCTCCCCTTCGTAGGGAATAGCGGCCGCCATAAACTTGGCGCCGTCAATCACCGAACCTCCGCCAACGGCCAGCACAAAATCAATATTTCGCTCGCGGGCAATGGAAACGCCTTTCATCAGCGTGTCATAATCCGGGTTGGCCTCAATGCCGCCGAATTCGATAATATTAAATCCGTTCAGAGCCGACAGCACCTCATCCAGCACCCCGTATTTTTTCGCGCTGGCCGCGCCGTAAGTAACCATAATTTTGGCGTCCTGCGGAATTTCCCGAGCCGCCTGCCCAATCGTATCTTTGCCGAAAATGACTTTTGTGGGATTGTGAAAAGTAAAAGGAAACATAGATTATCAAAAGCCTTATATGAATTGC
>DAOLNX010000045.1:0-25584 GCA_035416785.1 Smithellaceae bacterium
TGGAATTGGGTGAAACAATTGCCAACGGATATGACAAGTGTGAAATAAGATTTAAGAGATTAGAATAAAAAAGGTTCATCCGGTTCTTGCGTACTTCTCAGGAAGAGAGCATTGGGTAATTTTGATAAACATCCACTCTTTCAGATGGCAATGATTACTTTTAAAATAATGTGGCCAAAAATTCCATTGACAACAAAAATGCTTCTTCGTAGACAATACCTGCTGTTAAAATTAAATTCTTATCAATATCATCAAGTATTGCAGTAAATGTGAGGAGAAACGCATATGGAACGAAATGTGGGCACCATTGACAGGATTGTCCGGCTCGTGGTTGCGATTATTTTAATTATCGCCAATATCGTTGCTTGGATAACAGGCATTGCGGGTCTCGTCCTTGCTGTCCTTGCGGGGATGCTCCTTTCAAGCGTGGCATCAGGACATTGTCCGCTATATTCAAAACTGGGCATTAAAAAGACGGTTTAATCTGAACAGGTAATCGCCTATTACGGGTTAAAAATATGCGAAGGCAGCGAACTTTGTAATTGTGTAGCCTGCGGAAGACTTCCTGAAGTCAGCAAATGTTGTCCTTGAATAATATTCTTTGATTTCAATTTGTTATCACTGATGTCATTCCTTTTTAAATTGTTATATAATAAGTATGACTTTTGTTGTGAAATTGGATCACCGAAGGTAGACTGAATGCTTGTAATCACCGGCAAAAACTCCGAGCATATAGAGAAAACAGACATTTATGCTGTAGTATTCAGAAAGATGATTCCCAATAAAAAAAGAACCATTGCTAGAAATATCATAAGCATTATCTGCACTTCAATGCTGATCCTATCGTGCGTTCCAGAATTGAAACAGGGTCAGACTCTTAGGGAATCATTTGTTATTCGAGAAGCAGCCAATGTACATGCAATGGCACCCGTGATTGAGAGACGAATAAATGGCTTTACTCTAAAGGGAACCGGTGCCGTCAGACTTGTAGTAAGAAGTGAAGTTTCTCCAACATTGCAAATAGCCAGTTACACCACTGGTGCTGAAAAGATGGCATTTATAGTAGGCTGCCTTGTTGCGACGGGTACTGGACTGGTATTCGTTGCACCCTTGGCAACTGTTCCGGCGATCGTGGGACCTCTGGCGAATGCTGCCGCCGGTACCGCAGCAGCTGGTGTTGCAACGGGTGAGGCCTTCAGCATCGATTACCTGCTCGGGCAAGGTAGAGCCAAGGTCATGAACGAAGCGGTTTCTTCCGTCAACATGGTTGCAGCTTTAGAGAGTTCGCTGGAGCACTTTCTTTCTGTCGGGAAGATCAAAGGGGAGGATGCGAATGGTGAAATGCAAGTGATCATCGCTGGTTATGGATTCCATACGGTTAACAACAATGAAGTATGCAGTTTTATGGATGTTCGCACCGAACTGAAGATGGCTGGAAGCGATCCGATTGGAGACCAAATACTGTTGGGCTGGAATTCGAAAGACAAAGATATTCCAACGCCATACTGCACTACGCTGAAACGCTTTCTGGAGGAAGATGGCCTTCTTGCACGCCAGACGTTGCAGGAGAATGTAGAGATTGCTGCGGCTATCATAGCGAAGCGTCTGCAAAGGAATCAACCATGAGAATTTTCAACATAATTCTTATTCTGATACTTTGCCTACTATTCTGTCATGGATGCACATCGGCATCTGTTTCGCACAGTGTCGATGACACTACACCTGTATCTTTCACCATGTTGAAAGGCGCGCTAATGAAGCGGTCTGTTGGAAAGCTAAGGCGTTTAGTCGTACTTCCTGTGCTGCTTGATGTGGAGCCGAGGAATCCAAAATGGTGTTTGGGAAAATGCGAATGGGAGGGATTGGATAAAGCTATTGAAGAGGAAGTCGTTGCTTGCCTGCAAGATAAGCGTGGGTATGAGATTATTGCTTTATCTGCGTCGAGCAAAGAACATACGCCGATCCTCACCTCTGAAGAAGTATCGATGCTAACTGATAAACTTGTTGCTCATGCTCACGATGATAACCTTCAACGATCACCCGAAGACATCGCAGTTCTGCTCAAAGCTATCGGCAATCGAACCGGTCTTGACGGGATCATGCTCATTCATGGTAAAGCCGTTACATTAAATGCTTTTGATTATGTGGCTTGGTATGCAACCTTCAGTCTTTTCATACCAGTTTCAATTCTCCGGGTAGGTGTAACTTTAAAAGCTGATATCTATGAAACCTCCACAGGCCGTAACGTTTGGACTGGGGAGTTGACTGGCGGGGGGGTGCCCAATCAGGCTGAACACTATGGAATGAAACTATGCGATGTTATAGAATCCGCAATTCCGCGCATCCTTACACAGCCCGTAAGAAGCGTTCTTGACAATAAGGACAAACCTTGACGCGCTTTTTGGAGATCGACATAATTCAGATCTTTCTCGAAGATGGATTTAGTTTACATGGAATAATCTGTATTCACCCTTTTTGCCGTTTCCAACAAGGTTTTGCACAAAAAAGAAGTCTCGCCAAAGATGGTCTTCCAACCAAGTTTTGCACAGAACGGACTATTCTCTATTTAGAAGACAAGGCATTCCCAACTTCAGAATGCAAATAGCCAAAAAACGGAATTTCCTGTCCAGCGATAAAGATTTCCCAAAAAACAGGAAAAGCCGTTGGCGGCATGGTTAAAAAAAAACGGTCAAAGCCGGGCAATTCCCAAACACCATATTAATATCGATAGCTTGCATCATTTCTCCTTTTGGCGAAACCCCATGGCATCATTATTGCGAAAGCTTCATAGCGATGAGATTGGAGTTTCCGGTCAAGGAGCAAGACATTCATGAATGTTTTTTTTCTGTCCGACATGAAAAGCGACACCAGAAAACGCCTCCAGAGAACGCTGGAATACATGCTTCCCAGAAAGAACATCAAATATCTCAGATCGGTTCAGGACCTGGAAGCTCAACTGAGAAAATCCTCAACGAAAACGCCTCTGACCGTCATTTTGTATGTCAGCAGGCCCAAACTATCCCACCTGTCCAGCATAAAAGATCTTCTCGAAGACGCAAGACTGATTTTGATTTTGCAGAACAAAAACGCAGAAACCATCGCCCTGGGCCACGCTTTGCGGCCCCGGTTTGTCACTTTTGACGACGGTGATTTTCTGGATATTGCGTCGGTCCTGATGAAAATGAAAGACCAAATGGCCGCAAAAGAGGTGTCTCCATGAATATGACCGAAGAATTCCAGAAGGATTGCGGAAGGATGACCCTAAAAGGCGAGTTGACACTGGAAAACATCCGGCCGCTGTATGAAAATATGAAGGATATGCTGGAAAAGGCAAAGCATCTGGTTGTGGATGTGTCGGAAGCTTCAGACGCAGACCTGTCCTTTTTGCAGCTTCTGTGTTCGGCCCACCGGACGGCAATGAAAACCGGCAAAACCCTTGCCTTTGCCGAAATCATTCCGGACGTCGTGCAAAAAGCAATGGCTGACAAC
The DNA here is from genome assembly GCA_035416785.1 of Smithellaceae bacterium. GTDB lineage: Bacteria > Desulfobacterota > Syntrophia > Syntrophales > Smithellaceae > UBA8904. Next base: position 3,490 of record DAOLNX010000045.1, read on the forward strand.
GGCTATACCGGGCAAAGCCGCTGCAGTCTTGATGTAAATCATACATGCCTTTGGGCAAAGAGGTGAAGAACATGAGTAAAGTAATTATGACCGTAGATGATTCTGCATCGGTAAGGCAGATGGTTTCCTTTACATTAAGGCAGGCCGGATATGAAGTTCTGGAAGCTTGCGATGGGCAGGACGCGCTGGACAAGATGAGCGGCAAAACGGTGCATATGGTGCTCACCGACCTGAACATGCCGAGGCTGGACGGCATCGGCCTGATTCAAGGCGTTCGGTCAAAGCCCACCGGGAAATTCATTCCCATCGTTATGCTGACGACAGAATCGCAGATCGAAAAAAAGCAAAAAGGCAAAGATGCAGGCGCAACCGGCTGGATTGTAAAACCCTTCAAACCGGAACAGTTGCTGGCAGTGGTAAAAAAGGTGCTGGGATAATGGACGCACAGGCGGATATTTACAAAGAAGAGGCGTTTGAGCTTTTGACCGAACTGGAAAGCTCTCTGCTTTCTCTCGAAAAACATCCAGAAGATTCCGATTTGATTGCCAAAATATTCCGCGCCATGCACACGATTAAGGGATCGGGCGCCATGTTCGGTTTTGATGAAGTGGCCTCCTTCACCCATGACATCGAAACCGTCTATGACCTGGTCAGAAATCAAACCATTCGCGCCGACAAGGCGCTGATTGACCTGACGCTGTCCGCCTGCGATCAAATCCGCAAAATGATTGAAAACAGCGAGGAAATCGACCGTCTGAATCTTGAAAAGCAGACAGCGGCTTTTCAGAAATTCCTTCCTGCAAAAGAAGAATCGTTAAAACCACCGGAACCGACAAAGCCCGAAGCGGATATTTCCGAAACCGGCCGGATGAGCGTTTACCGGATTCACTTTGCACCGGATCAAACCATCTTTTCCCGGGGCGTCCGACCTTCCCTACTTCTTCAGGAGTTACAAGACCTTGGACACTGCGACATCATTGCCCAGACGGACCGAATCCCCCCCTTGGAAAGTTTGGACCCGGAAGGCTGTTATACATACTGGGATATGATCCTGAGCACGGACCGAGGCATCAACGCGATCCGCGACGTGTTCATCTTTGTGGAAGATGAAAGCCAGGTCAATATCGAAGTCGTTGATGAGGGACAATCCAAAGACGCTCTGGACTACAAGAAACTTGGCGAGATTCTGGTGGAAAAGGGCTACATCGGCAGGGACGATGTAGCCAAGGTCATGTCCAGTCATAAAAAATTCGGCGAACTGCTCATCGATTCCGGAATCGTCACACCGGGCAAGGTTCAGGCAGCCCTCGCAGAACAGCAACAAGTCCGGAATGTTCGGGAGAAGCGCCAAAGTGCGGAATCAGCCGCCACGTTGCGCGTGCCGGCGCAGCGCCTCGACACGCTGGTCAATCTCGTCGGGGAAATGGTTACCGTCCAATCACGCCTTTCCCGCATTGCCTCGGTCATCAACCATAATGACCTGATTTCCATTGCTGAAGAAGTCGATCGGCTGGTTACAGAGCTGCGCGACAACACCATGAGCATTCGCATGCTGCCCATCGGCCATATCTTCAGCAAATTTCAGCGGCTGGTCAGAGATCTGTCCTCAGATCTGGGCAAAGAAATTGATCTGGTGATGGAGGGAGAGGAAACCGAGCTGGATAAAACCGTTATCGAACATCTCAATGATCCGCTGATCCATATGATCCGTAACAGCATTGATCATGGTATTGAAGAGCCGTCCCTGCGCGAACGGACTGGAAGCGATACCTTGAACAATCAGACTTCGCACAGCCGAGCCGTCCCTGCGCGAACGGACTGGAAAATCCAGAAAGGGCGTCATCAAACTCAAGGCCGAACATTCCGGCGCTCATGTTCTGATTCATATCGAAGATGATGGAGCAGGAATGGACCCGGAGGCCATTCGTCAAAAGGCGGTTGAAAAAGGTCTGATTCATCCGGATGATCGTCTTACGGAAAAAGAATACTGCAATTTCATTTTTGCTCCGGGCTTTTCTCTGGCGGAAAAAGTAACCAGCCTGTCCGGTCGCGGCGTGGGTATGGACGTCGTGAAGAGGGGAATTGAAAACCTTGGAGGAACGCTCGATATCGAAAGCAAGCTCCATACAGGCACCCGGATTACGCTGAAGCTTCCTTTGACGCTCGCCATTATCGACGGACTTCTGGTCCGGATCGCCGACGCCCACTTTGTTCTGCCGCTGGCAGCCATTGAAGAATGCGTGGAGCTTTCCCAAGAAGGCATTCGGAAAATGCACGGCAGAAATGTAACGCAAATCCGCGGAGAACTCATTCCTTATGTTCCTCTGCGGGATACCTTCGGCCTGAAAGGCGAGCCGCCTCCCATTGAGCTGGTCATTGTCAACCGAATCGGAAATGAGCGCATCGGCGTGGTGGTGGACCAGGTGATTGGACAGCATCAAACCGTGATTAAAAGCATGGGAAAATATTATCGCTCGGTCAAGGTCATCTCCGGCGCAACGATCCTGGGAGACGGCACAGTAGCCTTAATCCTTGATATTCAAAGGCTTTTACACATGGTGGAGCAACAGGAAGCGGGAAGGTATTCTTCAAGAGCAAGCATCGTTTTATAAACGAAAAAGCGGATTTTTACATCCATACCCAGGAGGTTGAATATGATGAACATTCGTGCGTCCATAGGAACAAAACTGGTGTTGACGCTCAGTCTGATCGTGGCGTTGGTTTTCGGTCTGGCCACTTTTTTTGTGGACCGGACCATGTATCAACAGCAGGACACCAAAATGCAGGAGGAACTCCACTTAAAAGTGCAGATGGTGAAAGACATGATCGACATGTACGATCATAATCTGCAAAGAAGCGCCGATGACCTCTCCAACGTTTTGCTGTCTTATTTTCCGGAAAAAATGGCGCTGGAGCCGGGGAAAAGCCTTCCGATCGGAGAAATCATCACCCCCGTCCTGAAAGCCGGTGATTCCGCGCTGAATCTCAACGCCGATCGCGTGGATCGATTCACCGGAGTCACGCAGGCCGTCGCCACGATCTTTGTGAAAAAAGATGATGATTTTGTCCGGATCACCACTTCGTTAAAAAAACAGGACGGAACACGGGCAGTGGGCACATTTCTGGGAAAGGAGCATCCCAGTTATGCAAACCTGATGCGGGGAGAAAGCTACACGGGAAAAGCCCATCTTTTCGGCAAGGATTACATGACCAAGTATGTTCCCATCAAGGATGCGGGCGGTCGTGTAATCGGGGTCTTTTTTGTCGGTCTTGATTTTACCGAAAACCTGAAAAACCTGAAAGAAAAAATCCGGTCCATCAAAGTGGGACAAACCGGCTATCTCTTTGTTCTGGATGCTAAAAAAGGCCCCACCTATGGCGCCCTGGTGGTTCATCCCATGAAAGAAGGACAGGTCATTCTGGAGTCCAAAGATGCAGACGGACGCGAATATATTCGGGAAATGCTGGAGAAAAAGGAGGGAGTCATCAAATATCCCTGGCTCAACGCAGAAGCCAACGAAAAAAGCGCCCGGGATAAGATTGCCATCTATTCAGCGTACCCCAACTGGAACTGGGTCATCGCCGCAGGCATGTACACCGACGAATTTCATGCGGAAACCCGAAAAATTACGAAATATCTCGTGATCATGAGCCTGATCCTGATCAGTGCGCTGATTGTTGCCATCTTCTTGTTATCCTTGAAAATCATCATCAGCCCCTTAAAGGAAATGGTCGCCCTGGTCACCAAAATCGGAGAGGGAGATTTATCCCAGCAAATTACCGTTGACCGTCAGGATGAAATCGGCCAGTTGCTCTCCGTAATGAAAACCATGACGGATAACCTCCATCGGCACGCTCAGGCGGCAGATGCCATTTCCAGGGGAGACCTGACCTGTCAGGTCCAGGCGCTTTCGGAACAGGACATCCTGGGAATTTCTCTGACCAAAATGCTGGAAAAGCTGAAGTCCGTTGTCAGCGAGGTAAAAAATGCGGCATCCAAAGTGGCGGCCGGCTCGGAAGAGTTAAGCGCATCTTCCGAGCAGATGTCCCAGGGGGCTACGGAACAGGCGGCCTCTGCCGAAGAAGTTTCCTCATCCATGGAACAGATGATTTCCAACATCAAACAAAATGCCGACAACGCCCAGCAGACGGAAAAAATTGCCGTAAAATCATCGCAAAATGCCAGGGAAGGCGGAAAATGCGTAGAGGAAACCGTCAAGGCCATGAAGGAAATAGCCGGAAAAATTTCCATTATTGAAGAAATCGCCCGTCAGACCAATCTGCTGGCGTTAAACGCGGCGATTGAAGCGGCGCGTGCGGGTGAACACGGCAAGGGCTTTGCCGTTGTGGCTTCGGAAGTCTGCAAACTGGCCGAACGTAGTCAGGCGGCCGCAGGTGAAATTAACAAACTGTCCGCCAGCAGCGTCCAGATTGCCGAAGATGCGGGCCGCATGCTGGACAAAATGGTTCCGGATATTCAAAAGACCGCGGACCTGGTTCAGGAAATCAGTGCAGCCAGCCGGGAGCAGGATACCGGAGCCGAACAAATCAACAAAGCCATTCAGCAATTGGATCAGGTCATCCAACAAAATGCTTCGGCTTCTGAAGAAATGTCCTCAACCTCTGAACAACTGGCCCAACAGGCGCAGCAACTGCACCATGCGGTAGCCTTCTTTTCCATCGGCGACGAAACCGACAACCTGACCGCCACGGACCGGTTGAATCTGACTCCGCGAAGGCAGGTTTCCACGGCGCACTCCCCTATTCTCAAGAAACTTGCCGCGCCTGGAAAGCATCCTCTTCCCCATACCGGCCTTCGCACGGAACCGTCTCGCGGCGTCAACCTTCGCCTCTCGGACGCTTCCGATGATATGGATAAGGAATTTGAAAAGTATTAGGCTCCCAATGGACAGATGAAAGGAAACAGGATATGAGTGTAGCGAAAATCACGGAAAGCCGGCAGTATCTAGCTTTTAAAATGGATGGGGAAGTTTTCGCTCTGGATGTCAGCCAGGTTCGTGAAATCCTGGACTACACCAAAATCACCAAAGTGCCGCAAACGCCTGAATACATGAAGGGAGTGATCAATCTGCGCGGAGCCGTTGTGCCGGTGGTGGATATGCGCCTGAAATTCAATATGCCGTCCCAGGAAAGGACTGTCAATACCTGTATTATCGTTGTGGAAGTCCACCTGGAGGAAGAGCAGGCTGTTCTGGGCGTACTGGTGGACTCCGTGCAGGCGGTGTTTGGACTGGAACCCTCCCAGGTAGAACCACCCCCCAGAATCGGGACCAAGCTGAACACGGATTTTATTCTGGGCATGGGCAAACGAGGTGAAGATCTTGTGATCATTTTGGATGTTGACCGGATTTTTTCTTTGGATGAAATGAACATCGCCAATGCCATGAGAGAGGAGGTCGCTTGATCCGGAACCATGATGACCGGTGAACGAAATAGGATGTCCAACCAGGAGCAAGACCTGACGGCGACCATCATGACCGATTCAGAATTTTTCCGCATTGGAGAGTTTATTCAGAGGCAATGCGGCATCAAGATGTCTCTGTCCAAAAAAACCATGCTGCAGACACGACTCAGCAAACGCCTGCACCGGCTTTGCCTGTCTTCCTATAGTGAATATGCCGACTTCGTCATCCGCAACCGCGGGAACGGAGAAGAGCTTTATCACATGATTGACGCCGTTACGACCAACAAAACGGATTTTTTCCGCGAACCCAATCATTTTGAATTTCTTTCGTCATCCGTGCTTTCATCTTCTCCGGTTTCCGGCGGCACAACGTGGACAAAAACTATGAAATTCTGGTCCGCCGGCTGTTCCACAGGCGAAGAACCCTATACCCTGGCCATGGTGCTGGCAGAACATGCCCTGGCGCAGCCACAATTTCGCTTTTCCATCCTGGCCACGGATATATCCACCAAAGTGCTTCATCTGGCCGAGCAGGCCGTTTACCTCCATGATAAAATTCAGCCGGTGCCGATACCGATGCGGAAAAAGTACCTGTTAAGCAGCAAAGACCGGAAGCTGGTGCGCATCTGCCCGGAGCTTCGGTCCCGCGTCTCATTTTTTCGCCTCAACTTCATGGACTCCGACTATGCGCTGAAAGACAAAATGGATGTCATCTTTTGCCGCAATGTCATTATATACTTTGACCGCTCCACGCAGCAGGCCATTTTGGAACGCCTCTGCCGCCACCTGCTGCCGGGCGGCTATCTTTTCATGGGCCATTCGGAAACCTTAAACGGCATGAACTTACCCCTCCAGCCGGTCGCCGCCACGATCTACAGGAAATCCCATGAAAACGCCTGATTCACGACTTCCCATGCTTTTTCTGAACCAGGGAGAAATGACCATTCTGGACCGGCCGACGCTCGTCTCCACTGTCCTCGGCTCTTGTGCGGCCATCACTTTTTTTTGTCGTCGTCTAAGCGTTGCCGCTATCAGCCACGCGCTTCTGCCTCATTGCCGCCGACGGGTGCATGTTGATAACATCAAAGATCTTTTGAGTCAGGATTGCGTTCATTGCCCGGAGGCTTACAAATACGTAGATTGCGCCATCTGTATGATGACCGAGGCCTTTTCCCGCCTGGGCATCGCCCAGGCGGAAACAGAAGTACGACTCTACGGCGGCTCAAAAATGATTGCCAGCCTGCATCAGCCGGGAGGCATGGCGCCGGTCGGCCATCAAAACACAGACACGGCTAAAAAAATAATCGCGGATCATGGTTTGAAACTTCATGAATGCAATGTAGGTGGCACAGGCGGTCGAAAAATCATTTTTAATACGCAAACAGGACAGGTAACGCTGCTTAAAACGGGTCTTCCGGATCCACCGGTTTTCCCCGTTCATCCCCAAGCGCAAAAGGGACGTTCCTTATGATTGAAAAACGGAAGATTCGGGTGCTGGTGGTTGACGATTCCGCTGTTGTCCGGCAAACGATGACGGAACTTCTGAACTCCGACCCCGAGATCGAAGTGATGGGCGCGGCCGCAGACCCGATCATCGCTGCACAGAGAATGAAGGAAGAAATTCCTGACGTTATCACGCTGGACATTGAAATGCCCCGGATGGACGGAATCACATTTTTGTCGAAAATCATGAGCCAGCATCCGATTCCGGTCGTCATCTGCTCGTCGCTTGTGGAAGAAAATTCAGGAACCGCTCTCAAGGCACTGGAATGCGGCGCCGTGGATATTATTCAAAAACCGAGACTGGGCACCCGGCAGTTTCTGGAGGAATCAAAAATTCGGATCTGTGACGCCGTCAAAGCGGCCGTTCAGGCCAAGCTCCGTCGTCCGTCACCTCGCCTCTTGATCGAGCCGAAGCTGACGGCGGACGCCATGATGCCCAAACCCAAAACCAATGCTCTCATAAAAACAACGGAGAAAGTCATCGTCGTTGGAGCATCAACCGGCGGTACGGAGGCCATCCGCATTTTTCTGGAAAAAATGCCGATGGACGCGCCCGGCATTGTCATTGTTCAGCACATGCCGGAAAATTTCACCAAATCCTTTGCCGCCCGGCTTGATTCACTCTGCCAAATCTCGGTCAAAGAAGCCGCCAATAATGACACCGTGTTTACGGGACGCGCGCTGATCGCTCCGGGCAACTATCACATGATGCTGAAGCGAAGCGGAGCCCGTTATTATGTGGAAGTGAAAGCCGGACCGCTGGTATCGCGGCACCGGCCGTCTGTTGATGTCCTGTTTCGCTCCGCCGCGCGTTACGCAGGCGCCAACGCGGTCAGTGTCATTATGACAGGTATGGGTGACGACGGAGCCAGGGGAATGCTGGAAATGAAAGAATCCGGCGCTTATACGATCGCCCAGGACGAAGCCTCCTGCGTGGTTTACGGCATGCCGCAGGAAGCCGTCAAACGGGGAGCCGTGGATAAGATTTATCCCCTGGAAATGATTGCCGATAAAGTGCTCCGTCAATGCCGTGAAGGAGGATCGGCATGAAACGGATTTTAGTCATTGACGACGACGATGCCTTGAGGAACATGCTGAAAAGACTGTTCACCTCCGGTGGATTCGACGTGCTCACCGCTCAAAACGGCGAGGAAGCCCTGCTTCTGCAGGCACAGCGTCCCGCCGACCTGGTCGTGACGGATTTGATCATGCCGAACAAGGAAGGGATTGAAACCATTATAGAATTTCGAAAACAGTATCCGTTTGCCATCATCATCGCCATGTCCGGCGGAGGGCGCATTCCCGCCGCCCAATACCTGGAACTGGCCCAAAACCTGGGCGCCCGGAAAACATTTGAAAAGCCGTTCAAAACGGGAGAGATTTTGGCGGCGGTGAAAGAGTTACTTGAAGAATGATGTCGGAGAGGACATGAAAGCAGATTTGCGGGTGTTAATCGCCGAGCATGGCGAAAAAAACATAGAACCTCTGCTGGGCCGGCTGACCCAAGGAGGGTATCGTCCCGACTTTTTGCGCGTGGAAAGCCGCGCCGATCTGCTTTATTCTTTGGAAAATCAGCCCTGGGATATCATTTTATGCCAGAACCTGCCCGCCTCCGACACTTTTTTTGCACTGAAACGGCTCAAAGAACTTCGTCTGGATATTCCCCTGCTCATCATCGGCGACGCCGAATCCGAAGAAACCATTGTGGAATATCTGCGACAGGGCGCCCGCGATTACCTTCGCCTGAAGGATCTGGACCGTCTGACACCGGCAATGAAAAGAGAGCTTGCGGAAGCCGGGGTTAGAAAAGCCTTAAGAAATGTGGAGATGGAATGGGGCAGAAGCTGGGAAAAGTACCGTATGATCGCCGAAACCACTCACGATCTGATTCTGATCACCAATCTTCATTTTGAAATGCAGTACATGAATAAAGCCGTGAGATCCCTCTTGGGTGGAGAACCCATTGGACACAGTCTGATCGATTTCACCCCGCGAGAACTTCGTCCCCAAATGCTCGAGATGATGCAGAAAAGACGGAACGGTTTCAGCGGCGTCCTGTCTCTTGAATGGCATCTGACCGATACGGCCGGCCGGCCTTTCATCATGGATGTGCAGTCACACCTGCTCACGGAAAACACAAAGCCTTCCGGAGTGCTTTTTATGGCCCGCGATATCACGGAACTGACGCGGACCAAAAACGAACTGCAGAAAGCAAAAGCCGCCGCCGAGGCAGCCAATGAAGCCAAAAGCGTATTTCTGGCCAATATGAGCCATGAAATCCGCACCCCCATGAACGGCATCATCGGCATGAGCGAATTGTTGATGGATACCGAATTAACCGCCGAGCAGAAGCAATTTGCCGAAATCATCCATAAGTGCAGTATTTCCCTGCTTGGTCTGCTCAATGACATTCTCGATCTGTCTAAAATTGAGGCAAACAAGCTGGAGCTGGAAATACTGGACTTCAGCCTGCGCGTCTTGCTGGAAGACATTGCCGAGATGGCCTCTGTAAGCGCTCAGGATAAAAACCTTGAAATCACCGCCTGGATGGAACCGGACGTGCCCATCGGACTTCAGGGAGATCCCGGCCGTCTTCGCCAGGCCCTGATCAATCTGACCAATAATGCCGTCAAATTCACAAAACAGGGCGAAATCACCATTCGGGTCTCGCTAGTTCAGGAAGACGAGCATTTTGTCACGCTCCGTTTTGCCGTGTCCGACACAGGCATCGGCATTCCCCAGGAACGGATAGATGCGCTTTTCTCCCCTTTTGTTCAGGCGGATAGCTCCACAACCCGTCAATATGGAGGTTCGGGCCTTGGATTGGCCATCACCAGACAACTGGTTGAATTGATGGGAGGACAAATCGGCTGTGAAAGTGAAGTCGGCCGGGGGTCCACCTTCCGGTTCACCGCTGTTTTTGCAAAACAGGCTCATGACGCCATGCCGACGCGTCCTTCTTCAGACCTCGAAAAAACCAAGATCCTGGTGGTCGATGACCATGACGTCAGCCGTTTACTGGCCGTGACGCTTCTGAACGGATGGAAATGCCGGGTTTACGACGTTCCGGACACACACACTGCCCTTGCCTTTCTCGACAAAGCTTCCGCGGAAAACGACCCTTTCGAGATCGTGCTTTTGAATATGAAGATGCCCGGCATGGATGGCGAAGAACTGGGGCGGCAGATCAGGGAAAATCCCAACCTTTGCACCACCAAAATCATCCTGATGGCGGTTGCGGGCAAGAAGGGAGACCTCTCCCGGCCGAAGGGTAAAAACTTTGACGGGTATCTGACCAAACCCATCCGGCAAAACCAGCTTTATGATGCCATCGCCTGCGCCATCGGGAAAAACCCGAGTCCCAAAACGGAAAGGCCGTCTCCTGTTTTCACCGGGAATGAGGTTGATAAAACGCACTTCCGGAGCGAAAAAATTCTGGTGGTCGAGGACAATCCAACCGGTCAAACTGTGATCCTGGCCCTGTTGAAAAAAATCGGCTATCTGCCCGATATCGTATCCAACGGCTATGAGGCCATTAACGCCCTTCGGTCCCTGCCCTACGACCTGGTGCTCATGGACTGCCAGATGCCTGAAATGGACGGCTATGAAACGACTCGTTTGATCCGGCGCATCGAGACAGGCGTATTGAATCCACAAGTCCCGATCATTGCTGTAACGGCCCATGCTCTGGCCAATGACCGCAACTTGTACCGGGAAGCCGGCATGAATGGCTATCTTTCCAAGCCCGTTCAGTTGCAAACGCTGTCCGGAAGTATTCACTACTGGCTTGCCGATTCGCCCCCCGCGGAAGAGAGTACCGGGCTGAAAATCATTCCGGAGATTCCCACACATGAAGCGGAAGGCCCGATCCCTTTTTTTGATGAGCAGGATATGAAAGAGAGATTGATGGACGATGGCGAACTGGCTGTCGCCATTGTTGAGGGATTCTTGAAGGACATGCCTAAACAGGTCAGCATGCTGAAGGTATATTTGGAAAAAGGTGATCTGGCAGGAATCCGGCGGCAAGCACACAACATTCAGGGGGCAGCCGCCAATGTCGGAGCCGCCTCTCTCCGACAAACGGCGCTTTCGCTTGAAAAAGCGGCGGAAAGCAAAATGCTTCAGGAGACGGCCGCTTTGTTCGGGCAAATCGGAGAGCAGCTGGAGCTGTATCAAAAAGCTCTTGCAAAATCGCAATGGTTCAATGCATATCGAAAGGAAGGAAAGCACCATGAAGATACTGATTGTCGAGGATGACTTTACCAGCCGGCTGTTGTTGCAAAAAATCCTTTCCGCTTACGGCGAATGCCACATCGCGGTCAACGGCAGAGAAGCCGTGGATGCCTTTCGCACGGCGCTTGCGGAGAATAAACCTTATGATTTGATCTGTCTGGACATTATGATGCCGGAAATGGACGGAATGGCCGTGCTGAAAAACATCCGGGGCATGGAAGAAGAGGCGGGAGTTCAATCCAGCAACGGCGTGAAAATCATTATGACCACCGCTCTGGGCGATCCGAAAAATGTGGTCGTGGCTTTTAAGGCCCTGTGCGATGCCTATCTGGTCAAGCCCGTAAACAAATCAAAATTATTGGATTATTTGAGATCTTTCGGGCTGATTTCCTGAAACGGCCACAAGGAGCACAAAATGCAGACGCCTTTGCGCGTATTGATTGTCGAAGATAATCCAGACGATGTGCTGTTGCTGGTCCGGATTCTGAAAAAAGAAGGATTTGACCCGGAATATCTGGAGGTGGAAACGGCGCAGGCCATTCAATATGCTCTTCAGGAAAAGCAATGGGATGTCGTTTTATGCGACTTCCACCTGCCCAAATTCAGCGCCCACGGCGTGATCTTGATGTTGCAGGAAATGGATCTGGAACTCCCTCTGATTATCGTGTCCGGAACCGTCGATGAGAACGCAGCCATAGAATGCATGCGTCTGGGCGCGCGGGATTACATTCGGAAAGAAAATCTTTCCCGTCTGGCGCCTGCCATTCACCGGGAATTGGCTGAAGCCAGAATTCGAACTTCGCTCAAGCAGGTGGAAATCGAATGGCGAAAAAGCTGGGAAAATTACCGCTTGATCACGGAATCGATCAGCGATTTGATTTTAACTTGCGATTTTCAATGGAAAATCAATTACGTCAACAAAGCCGTCCGGGATTTATTGGGAAACCAGGACCCGGTAGGCCAAAGCCTTTTGAATTACATCCCGAGGGATGGGCATGCCTACCAAAGATTAATGATGCAGAAAAGAAAAAAGGGCTATTCCGGCATTGAATTGACGGAATGGGAAGGAACAGATGCCTCCGGCAGGCAAGTTGTCCTGGATGTCAAGTCTCAACTCATTTCCGAAAACGGAAAGCCCTCCGGCGTTCTGTTTATCGGCCGCAACATCACCGAACGAAAAAAAGAAGCGGAAGCCCTGAAGGAAAGCGAAGATAAATACCGCTTAGTCGTGGAAAATGCGAGTGAAGGCATCATTGTAAGCCGGGAAGGAAAACTGCTTTTTGTAAACCGTTCCGCTCTGGCATTGGCAGAATTGGAAAATATCGATCCGTCGGCTTTGTCCGTCGATCAGTTCATTCATCCTGAAGACCGTGAATTTGTCATGAACAACCACTTCCAAAGAATGCAGGGGGAAAAAGTTCCCAATGTGTATTCTTTCCGCGTCATTGACGGAAAGGGTCACACCCGATGGGTTGAAATGAAATCAGCCATCATTCCGTGGAAAAGCAAACCTGCAATTCTTAGTTTTTTAACGGACATTACGAAACGCATTGCCACGGAAGAGATCATGAAAAATCTGTTGGAACGCTTCAATCTGGCCACGCATGCCGCTCAAATGGGTGTATGGGAAACGGATATGGAAACCGGTCGCCTGGCATGGAATGACCGGATGTATGATCTCTATGGCCTGACAAAGAAGGATTTCGCCAACACCCATGAAGCCTGGCTTGGCCTGATCCATCCGGAAGATGTCGGCGCCGTCCAGACCAAACAAAAACAAGTGACCAATGAGAATAAGGATTATTCCACGGAGTTCCGGATTATTCATCCCGATGGAAACGTAAAACATATCCGGAGCTACGGCAAGGTCACGACAGACAGCAATGGCCACCCTCTGCGCATGACCGGCATCAACTATGATATTACCGAGCAAAAACAGGCCGAAAACCGATTAAGGGAAAGTGAACGGAAATATCGTTCATTATTCACGGAGATCAGCGAAGGATTCGCGCTTCATGAAATTATCTGCGATCAAAACGGTCATCCTGTTGACTACCGGTTTTTGGACATCAATCCGGCGTTTGAAAAGATCATTGGTCTTGAGGCAGCCCATGTCATCGGCAAAACGGCTAAAGAAGTGTTACTCCAGACAACGATTTACCGGATTGAACAATACGGAAAGGTCGCCTTAAGCGGAGAACCGATTTCCTTTGAAGGGCAATTAAAAAAACGGGACCGGCATTATCAGATCAATGCCTTTTGTCCGGAAAAAGGCAAGTTCGCCGTTCTTTTTACCGACATTACCGAGCGCAAAAAAATGGAAATGCGCCTGATGCAGGCGCAAAAGATGGAAGCCATCGGCACTCTGGCGGGGGGCATTGCCCATGATTTCAACAACATTCTGGGCGCGATCATCGGTTATGCCGGCATGGCCCAGGAGGAACTGCCCGAAGGAAGTTCCGCGGGCGAATGCATTGACGAAATCTTCCGGGCAAGCGACCGGGCAAAGAATCTGGTAGGACAAATTCTGGCTTTCAGCCGCCGGGACGAATCTGTCCGCAAACCTCTGATGATTGTTCCTGTCATCAAGGAAATCGTCAAGCTTTTACGCGCCATGCTGCCTTCGACCATTTTCATCCGGCAAAATTTCCATGTTCAAAACGCCACCATTCTGGCTGATGCGACCCAGATGCATCAGGTTCTTTTGAATCTGTGCACCAATGCGGCGCATGCCATGAAGGAAAAGGGGGGAACTTTAACGATCGGACTGAAACAAGCGGTGATCGATGAGCGCCATCCCCTGCGGTCAGATCATTTTGAAACAGGTTCCTATCTGGAAATTCAAGTAGCCGATGACGGACAGGGCATTCCCGAAGCCATTCAAACCCAGATTTTCAATCCCTTTTTTACAACAAAAAAAACGGGGGAAGGAACAGGCATGGGGCTTGCCGTCGTCCACGGCATTGTGCAAAGCTACGGAGGTCGCATTCGACTGGAAAGCCGCGAAGGGGAAGGAACCACCTTTTTCATTTATCTGCCTCTATTGGCGGAACAAAGTGTTCAGGATCAGGCCGGGAACGTGCTTCCGGCCATCGGCGGCACAGAGAGAATTCTGCTGGTAGACGATCAGGATTACATGGTCAATATGTTGTCCAGATCTCTGTCCCGCCTCGGCTATAAAATCACCGCTCAGAACATGTCTCCGGAGGCTTTGCGTCTCTTTACAGAGAATCCGTTTGGTTTTGACCTCGTCATCACCGATCAAACCATGCCATATCTGACGGGTGCGGACATGGCCAAATGCATGCTGGAAATCCGGCCGGATCTTCCCATTATTTTATGCACAGGGTTTAGCGCTTCTCTTTCGGCGGAGCAAGCCAGAGACATCGGCATTCGCGAGTATGTGATGAAACCCGTGATCATGAATGAATTTACCCGTCTGATCCGGGACGTGCTCACCCTTGAACCGTCGAAAAAGTTACAGGGTCAATAATACGATTGAGACAGGGAGGTTTCCGATGAAAATCGAACAGAAGGTATGGACCAGGGAAAAAGGATGGTCTTTCCAAAACGGTGAGGAAATTCACGGTGCAGCCGAGCTTGTTTTTTTATTTGCAGCGACGGATATTTTTAAAGAAAACACTTTCTGGAAAGAAATCAAAGCCATGTATCCGGAAGCACATTTCTTCGGCTGCTCCACATCCGGAGAAATCTGTGGCGACAGTGTTTTCGACAATTCTCTGGTTTCCACAGCGATTCGCTTTGAAAAAACCACCATTCAGGGCAACTGTATTTCTCTGGGAAACACGGCAGGGACTTATGACGCAGGGAAACACCTTGCGCAATCCATTCCCCGGGAAGGCCTGCGCCATGTTTTTGTTCTATCGGACGGTATCCATGTCAACGGCAGCGAACTGGTCAGGGGATTGTCCGAAAGCCTTCCCGAAGGGGTAACGCTAACCGGCGGCCTGGCTGGAGACAGCGACCGCTTTGCAGAAACCTACACCTTCTGGGACGGACAGCGCTCCAGAGACACGCTGGCCATTCTGGGCTTGTACAGCAAGGCATTAAAGGTGGGTTTCGGCTCGATGGGAGGATGGGATCCCTTCGGACCGGAACGAATAATCACTCGATCTCAGGAAAATATCCTCTATGAGCTGGACGATCAAAATGCTCTGGATCTCTACAAAAAGTATCTGGGAGAACATGCCAACAGCCTTCCCGCCGCCGGTTTGCTCTTTCCTTTGAGTATCCGTTCCAAAAGTGGAGAAACGGGCATCGTCCGAACCATCCTGGGAATCAACGAAAAAGAAAAAAGCATGACCTTTGCAGGCGATATGCCTGAAGGTGCCTTTGCGCGTTTTATGAAAGCAAATTTCGAGCGACTGATCGACGGCGCCAATGGCGCCGCCTTCAGAAGCCAGGAAGGGCTGGGAACTTCATCGCCGGAACTGGCCCTTCTGATCAGTTGCGTGGGCAGAAAACTGGTCTTGAAACAAAGGGTTGAGGAAGAAGTGGAAGCCGCCCGTGACGCATTGCCTGGAAATCCGGTGCTGGCCGGATTTTACTCTTATGGAGAAATATCGCCCTTTGCATCGGGAGGCCCGTGCACACTTCACAATCAGACCATGACCATCACCACATTGACCGAGGAATAGTCATTCATGCCTTCAGGCAATACCCATCGGCTGCTCAAACGGCAGCTGAAAAAATATTTTGGAAATGCCTTTCAAATTCCGGAACAATGGCGCAGCTTTATCGAAGCCGTCAACAGCGCCTACTATGAGTCGGATGCGGATCGAAACATGCTGGAGCGTTCCCTGGAACTGAGTTCCCAGGAACTCTTGCAGGCCAATTCAGAAATGAAAGCCATTTTCGAAGCGGTGCCCGATATCTTTTTGCGCATTGATGCAACCGGCATCATCCTGGATTGCAAAGCAGGCGCCGGCGCTGATCTCCTCCTGCCGCGCTCCGGTCTTTTAGGAAAAACCATTACCGACATTCCCCTGGTGTCCGTTGCCGGAAAGTTTCGGAAAGCATTTGAGGAGGTTCGGAAAACCAAAGCCACGCTGAATTTTGAATACTTCCTATTACGCGGAAAAACAGAAACCTATTACGAGGCAAGATTTATTCCTCTTCCGGAAGAACAGTATATCGTCATCATCCGCAATATCACAGACCGAAAAGAAGCGGAACGCGCTCTGAAAAAAAGTGAAGAAATTCACGGTAAACTGGTCAACGCCATTCCCGACATCGTCGTGCGCACCGACCTGGAGGGAAAGATTCTCTTTATCAACGACGCAACCCCTCTCATCACCGGTTATCGGCGAAACGAATTGGAAGGCCATAATATCATTAATTTTATCGCTCCAGAAGACCGGGAGCAGGTCCTGCAAAACCGCCTGCTGCTTCTGAAGGGAAGACTGAAGTCCAGAGAATACCGTCTGCTCATGAAGGATGGACGAAAAGTGCTATTTGACGTGGAAGGCGACGTTCTACGGGAGGAAGACGGAACGCCTTTCGGAATAGTCAATTTATGCCGCGATATTACCGAACGTAAAAGATCCGAAGAACAGATCCGGCAGAATGAAAAACGATTCCGTCTGATCACGGACAACATTCAGGATACGGTCTGGCTGTTGGATATGAACCTGAAGGTCACCTGGATTTCTCCATCGGTTGAAAAAATGAGGGGATACTCTCTGGAGGAACTGCGCAATCTTCCTATGGACAAACAAATGACGCCTTCCTCCGTCGAGGTGGCCATGGATTTGATCGGCAGGCATCTCACACCGGAAAACCTGAACAATCCCCAAAAGGAAATTTCAGCAAAGGCGGAGCTGGCTTTCTATCACAAAAGCGGAGACATCTTCTGGGCGGATACGCTCTTTACCCTGCTTCGGAACAAGCTGGGTCATCCTGTCTGGATCCTGGGCATTTCCCGCGATATCACTGAGCGCCGGATGATGGAAGAAGCGCTTCGTCAAAGCGAAAAGCAATACCGCCTCCTGACTGAAAAAATGACGGATATTGTCTGGATTGCAGACATGAATTTGCGGACGGTTTACGTCACGCCGTCCGTCCAGACCATTTTGGGCTTCACGCAGGAAGAGCGGATTCGGCAACCCATTGAACAGCAGTTTCCCCCGGATTCACTCGTTTACGGACTGAAGGCGCTGGAACGGGAAATGGAACTTGAAAAACAGGGAAATGCGGACCCCGGAAGAGTGTCCACTCTGGAACTGGAATATTATCACAAGGATGGATCAACACGCTGGATGGAAACCACCATCAGCGCCTTGCGGGACGAAAAGGGCGTTTTGACCGGAATTCACGGCGTTTCGCGCGACATCACCGAGCAGAAACACGCGCAGGAAGAGCTGCGGAAAAGCGAAAACAAATTTCGTCTTCTGGCTGAAAGAATCTCCGACATTGTCTGGACCGCGGATATGAATCTGAAGGAACAGTACGTCAGTCCTTCCATCGAGAGGGTGCTCGGATTCACTCCCGAAGAGCGGTTGCGTCAACCGCTGGACCAGCAGATGACGCCCGCATCTCTGCTTTATGCCTCCGAAACCCTGGCCAGGGAGCTGGCGCTGGAAAAGCAAGGCATTGCCGACCCCCAGCGAAAGGTGCGTCTCGAACTGGAATACTATCACAAAGACGGCTCTACGCGATGGATGGAAACCATGGTCACCGGAATCCGCGATGAGCATGGAGCTCTGGTGGAATTGTACGGTGTGTCCCGCGACATCACGGAACGTAGGCAAATGGAGGAGGCGCTGCGCCAGAGCGAGGAGAAATACCGCCTGATTGCCGAAAATACGGGTGAACTCATTACGGTCACCGATATGAATTTCCGTTTCACCTATATCAGCCCCTCCATCACGCGGACCCACGGATATACGGTTGACGAGGCGATGAAGCTTTCTCTGGATCATTTTATGACGCCACAATCTATGCAAATGTTGCTGGAAGCGTATGAAGAAGAAATGGCTCTGGAAGCAACCGGCATCGCCGATCCTGACCGAATACGCGTCCTGGAAGTTGAGGAATACAGAAAAGACGGATCGCTGATCTGGCTGGAAAGCAGTATATCGTCTCTGCGCAATCGAAACAACGAGCCTATCGGCATTCTCACGGTGAACCGCGACATCACGGAGCGTCGACATTCACAGGAAGCCTTGCGGCGGGCGCATGCCGAACTGGAACAGCGGGTGTCGGAACGTACCTACGAACTGACCGCCGCCAATCAAAACCTCCAGGAGCTGTTCTCCAGACAGGAAATCAATATTGATTTGGCCAAAAACATCCTGTCCATGATCAACTACCGCCCAAACCGCCACACGCTTCTTCCCGGCAATACGGAACTTTTTTTTACCGCTTACTATATGCCCTGCTATGCCGAGGGAGGCGATCACTATTTCATCAAGAATTTTACCGGTCGCCATCCGGATCTCTCCAAAACGGCCGTCAGCCTGAAAGATCAGTCGGGTCATGAAGTGGGCTGCATTCTCCGGAGCATCATCACCGATCTGATCCACAATGCTCTTTTGGTTCAAAATCCGGAATTGCCGATCGGAGAAACCATCAGCCGCCTCAATTTCGAAATCTGCGGACTCCCTTTTTTCGGACAGGATAATTTCTTTACCGCCATTGATGCGGAAATCCATCATCAGAATTTAAAAATGCGATATGTGTCTTCCGGTCATCCCCCCTTCCTGTTTATCCGCGACACCGATATCGTCTGTCTTCCGCCTCTGGAGAGTGACGCCAGAAACCTTCCCGTCGGCATCTTCCGGAGCATTGATTTTGCGAGCGGAGAGATTCAGCTTCAGCAGGGAGACAAGATGATATTTTATACGGACGGCCTCACGGATCTGCCACACATGTCCGGCAAGCCTGTTCTGAATGCCGGACATCTGAAGGACATGCTTGCCGCCATTCTCCATGAGGAACCCCATGCTCCTGTTTCTCTGCTCATCGCCAGAATGTTCAATCGAATCAGCGGCCGCAAGGAAGACCGCCTGACGCCACCGCCCAGTGTATATGATGATATTACGCTGATGGGACTGGAACTGGAAAGCGGACAATGCCGGTATGAAGACATGGTCCGGCCCGCAAATCTGGAAGATCTGGATGACTGCGTTAACCATCTGTTCCATAAAATCCATGAGGAATGGAAAAGTCAGGGATTTGAGCTGCCGCAAACAACCCTGCGAATGGCACTGGAAGAAGCCATGGTCAATGCCTGGAAACATGGAAATCGGGAAGATCCGCAAAAAAAGATCATCGTGCGGCGCCGCTATGGAAATGATGCTGTTCTGGAGATTCTTGATGAAGGAAACGGCTTTGATTTTAAGACAATTTACGATCCGACCTGCCGGGAAAACCTCTTAAAACCAAGAGGTCGCGGCAATTTTATCATGCGCCTGCTCACCGAAGACATGCAGTGGAAAGACCAGGGACGACATCTGATTCTGTATTTCTCCCGTGAAGCAAAAAGTGACCAGACTGTTAGTCCGGGCTTTAACCTCTGGCGAAGATTTGGTAAAGATTAAACGGACAAGACCCATAGGACGCGCCGCCTAAAAAACCGCCGTCCAAAAAGCAACACCATCTTGAAAGGATACTATTGAAGAAGGAGAGAAAACATGGACTTGAAAATCACCGTGGACAAAGACCGGGGACGCGTGGAGATCATCGGCGATGTTGATGAAAAAGGTGCGGAAATCTTAAAATCAAAGCTTCAGGAGATGAATCATCTGAAAACCGTGGAAATTGATTTCCGGCAAGTTGCATACATCGGCAGCTCGGGCATCGGCAAATTGCTTCTCTTTTACAAAAACCTGTCGATTCATGGCGGCACTCTGTCGGTGACCCGCCTGCAACCTGACATTTTCCGTTTGTTTCAGGAGCTGAAGCTGGACACCATCTTCTCCATCACCGCTCAGTCCTGAAGAAGAAGACTTTAAAGGGGCGACCTGCCCCGGAAACCGGGAGGATCCAATGCTGAAGCCTCTACGCATATTAATGGTGGAAGCGTCGGAAGATGACGCATCCATGGTCATCCATACACTCAAAAGAGGCGGCTATTTGCCGGAATACTGGCGTGTGGATTCGGTGGAGGCCATGCGCGACGCTCTTCGGGAAAGACGTTGGGACATCGCTTTATGGAGCGATAACGTACCGGATTTCCTCTTGAAGGCCGCCTTTTCCATTTTGAAAGACATTCGCCCCGACCTTCCCCTGATCATGATCTCCAGTCATCTCGGAGAGGAGGCAGCCGTGGAATGCATGCGTCTGGGCGCCCGGGACTGCATTCGCAAGGAAAATCTCTCCCTGCTCACACCGGCCGTTGACCGGGAACTGGCCGACGTCAAATTAAGGACATCCCTGAAACAGGTGGAAGGAGAATGGCGCAAAAGCTGGGACAACTATCGACTGCTGGCCGAAGCAACCGGCGACCTCATTGTAAAAACCAACCGGAATTTACACATTACCTTTGCCAATCGCGCCCTTCGGAATCTGCTGCCCGATACCGAACCGCTCGGCATGAATATTTCCGAACTTCTTCCCCTGAACTTCCGGAAAATGGAAATGGAACGGATGAGCCGTCCGAAGAAAATCCCCGGTGACGTGTCCTCGTTTGAATGGGAAACCATCGATCCACAAGGAAAAAGGCTGATTCTCGATGCCACGATGCAGCCGCTTGAGGAAAACGGAAGCTTTTCCGGATGGCTCGTTTCCTGCCGGAACATCACTGCCCGCAAGGAAGCGGAGGAAAAACTGCGACAGGCGGAAGAAAATTACCGGAGCATTTTCGACAACGCCCAGGAAGGAATCTACCGAACGACGCCGGACGGAACGTTTCTCATGGCGAATTCGGCCATGGCGCGCATCCTGGGTTATGATTCCCCGGAAGAACTGATCGGCAACGTCACCGACATCGCAACACAACTCTATGTTCAGCCTGAGGAACGAACCAAAGTCCTCGGCCTGGTCGCAAAGCAAATACCCGTCAGCGATTGTGAACTGCAGTTTTTCAGGAAAGATGGACGCAAGATCTGGGTTTACCGGACCATGCGGGCCGTGAAGGACGCCAAAGGAAATCTCCTGTACCTGGAAGGCCTGATCGAAGACATTACCGGGCGAAAAGAACATATTGAACAGTTGCGAAAGGGGCTGGGAGGCGCCGTTCAGGCAATCTCCATGCTGGTCGAAGCCAGAGATCCCTATACAGCGGGACATCAGCGCCGTGTCGCCGATCTGGCCCGTTCCATTGCGGAGGAAATGGAACTTTCCCGTGAGAGAATTGACGGCCTGCGCATCGCGGGCATGATTCATGACCTGGGCAAAGTTTCCGTTCCCGCCGAAATTCTCAGCATGCCGAGGAGATTGACGGAATTAGAATTCGGTCTGATCAAAACGCATGCCCAATCGGGATATGACATTCTGAAAGAAATTGAGTTTCCCTGGCCCGTCGCCCGAATCGTTCTGGAACATCACGAAAGGTTAAACGGCTCCGGCTATCCTTTCGGTTTGCGCGGAAACGAGACGCTTCTGGAATCCAGAATTCTGGCCGTGGCGGATGTGGTGGAAGCGATGTCCACGCACCGTCCGTACCGGCCTTCTCTGGGAACCGAGGCGGCCCTTGCGGAAATTACCGGCAACCAGGGTTTGATCTATGATGAGGATGTTGTGGAAGCCTGCCGACGTCTTTTCCAGGAAAAAGGGTATACGATCAAAGGCTGATTATGGATCATCAAAGCACGATGAAGCTGAACTGGTTGACGCTGAAGTTTTCCGGATATTCGGCAAATCTCGAAATCCCTTTTCGCAAAGAATACTATATTGCATCGTTACCCATCAACCGAGCCGCCATGTTCATCGGGGCTTTTTTTTATGCCCTTTTCGGCATTCTGGACGCCCTG